>NZ_JBWKEZ010000011.1:0-90046 GCF_056434525.1 Streptomyces sp. NPDC044002 | reverse complement strand
TGTTTTTCCCCCCCCCCCTTGTCCCTCCCCCCCCCCCCCCCCTCCCCCCCCCCCCCCCCCCCCCCCCCCCCCCCCCCCCCCCCGGCCACGCGCACGCTCACCGCGTCAGAGCAGTCCGTCCCACATCTGCTCCAGCAGCACCGACCACCAGCTCTCCGGCGAAGCCAGCGCCGCACTGTCCAGACCGGCCAGATTCGCCTGGAAATCGACGGTCCAACGCCCCGCCTGTTCCGGCGTCAGATGCTGCCTCAGCCGCCACATGTGACCCAGCATCGCCAGCGAACGCGCGAACTGCGGCAGGCTCGAATTCACGAACTGCGGCGGCACGGGCGCCCCGCCGGGACCGGCCTCCACCGGCACCGCCACTATGTGCGCCGTCCCGTACTGCACGCACAGCGCCTTGCCGAAGTCGCTGCCGACCACCAGGTACGAGCCCGCGTCCGACGCCGGCTGCACACCGCGCTGCGCGGCCAGCTCGGCCAGCGTCGGCACCGGCTGGCCCGGCACCGCCTGCGCCCAGAAGAACGGCCCGAAATCGACCGGCAGACCCGCCCACATCAGGGTCTGCGCCACGATCTCCGGCACGCCCTGACGGGACACCGCCCGCTGGTCGAAACGGAAGACCCCCTGCGGCCCGAAGGCACCCGCCAGCTCCTGCGCGATCGCGTCCATCGGGATCGCCGGCTGGAGCGGGACCTGCTGCAGCGGCGCCCGGACCGGCGCGGGACGCGCGGGCCCGTCCGCCACCTGGTGCAGCTCACCCTGATGGGTGAGCAGATGGCGCATGCCCTGCTGACGGCCCGCGTGGTCGGTCCCGTACGGGGCCACGCTCGTGATCCGCACCTGCGGCCAGGTCTCCCGGATCATCCGGGCGCAGTAACCGCCGGGCAGCTCACAGGAAGCCAGCTCGGTGTGCAGCTCCAGCACCTGCTGCGGCGGCACGTTCATGGCGCGCAGCTCGTACAGGATCTGCCACTCCGGGTGCGGGGTACCGGGCGCCGAGCGGCGGATCAGCTGCTGCTCGGAGCCGTCGGGCGCGCGGTAGCGCAGCACGGCCTGGTAGCCGGGGCCGACCGTGGGCGCGCCGGACGGGGCCTGCGGCGGCTGCCCCGCCGGACCGGGCGGCGGGCCGGGGGGCGTGCCGGGCGGACCGGGCGGCTGCACCGCACCGGGACCGGCCAGCATGGTCGCGGCATGGTGCGCACCGGCCCCGGGCGCACCGGGAGCCCCAGGCGCACCGGGAGCACCGGGCGGCCCAGGCGGCTGCACGACGGCGGGACCGGCGAGCATCGTCGCGGCATGGTCCAGCCCCCCGCCCAGCGAACCGGACGCACCAGGAGCACCGGGCGGGCCAGGAGGCGTCGGCGCACCGGGAGGCCCGGGCGGGCCGGGCGGCTGCACCACACCGGGCGCCGCCAGCATGGTCGCGGCATGATGCGCACCGGCCCCGGGCGCACCGGGAGCCCCGGGAGCACCCGGGGGCGCCGGCGGAGCCGGAGGACCGGGAGGACCGGGCGGGCCGGGAGGAGCCGGCGGGCCGGGCGGCTGCACGACGGCCGGACCGGCGAGCATCGTCGCGGCATGGTCCAGCCCCCCGCCCAGCGAACCGGACGCACCAGGAGCACCAGGAGCACCGGGCGGGCCAGGAGGCGCCGGCGGACCGGGCGGACCGGGAGGCGCAGGCGGCGCACCCGGCGTCATGCCCGGCGCGGCCAGCATCGTGGCGGCGTACTGCGCCCCACCACCGGGCGCCCCAGGCACCCCGGGCGCACCCGGAGCCCCGGGCGCACCGGCCGGCGGCACCGGCGGCGCCACCGGGGGCTGCTGCGGGGCCGGCGGCGCCTGCGGAGGCTGCGGCGTCTGCGCGACGCCTCCCGGCGGGGACACCCGGGCCCGGCTCGTCGGCGCGTCGGCGATGGACCCGGCATCCGCCGGAACCGCCAACGCCGGGGCCACGGTCGTCTTCGGCAGCTGGCTGCCACCCGCCATCAGCGTGGTCTTGGCCTCCGGGGCCACCCGCGAGGCGGAGGGCGCGTCGTCCAGATCGGAGCCGGACAGCGGCGGCGCGAACACCGTGGCGGGCAGCGGAACGGAGCCGTCCTCGGCACCGGAGTTCACGTCCGTGCCGGCCCACGGCGTGGACCCGGCCGGCACCCCGTCGTTCGCGGTCGGCTCGTACGGCACCTCGCCCCCGCGCCCGAGCGGAACGGGACCCGCACCAGGAACCGGACCCGCACCGGAAGCCCCGGCACCGGCACCGGCCCCGGCCCCGGCGGCACCCGCCCCGGCAGCCGGTCCACCCGCCGGCGGGATCCCCGCCCGGTCCGCCGCCTCCTGCAGCCACTGCGGCGGCGTCAGCATGAACGAGGTCTGCTCCGAATCGATCCGCGGCGGCGGAACCGAAGCCTCCGAAGCCGCCGACGCGGCAGCGGCCCCGTACTCCTCCTCGTACCGCCGGATCACCTCACCCACCGGCAGCCCCGGCCACAGCGTCACCTCGCCGCTGTCCCGCGCGATGACCAGCCGCTGCCGCCCACCACCGGACACCGGACCGGCCGCCCGGTCCTCGGCCCACACCACGAACCCGAGCCCGAACTCCCTTACCCGCACCTCACGGTGCTGGTACGCGGGCACGTCCCCGTTGATCCACTCTTCGGCGCGCTCCTGCGCCTGCGCGAACGTCACCACGACGCCGTCACCCCTCACCCATGCCCGCGCCGGACACTGCAACCGAACGCGCGAATCCGCCGTCCACCATCAGACCGGCCACCGTCTCCAGCTCCGGCGGATTACCCGCCAACCGCTCCAGGAAGGCATCGAAATCGGCACCGCACGGCAGCAACAGACGCTCCACCCGCTCCTGCACCGTCCAGCCGTCCCGGTCGCGCGCGTCGTCGTACGGGGAGAACCAGACGGAGCCCACGCCCTCGCCCTTCACCTTCACCGCGAGCAGCCCGCCCTGTACGAAGGCCACGCACAGGTAGTCCTTCGTCAGGTGGTCCCGCAGACACTTGTTCACGTACACCAGGTCGTTGACCGCCGCCTCCTCACGCACCGTGAAGAACGGCTGGTCCACCAGCAGCCCCAGCTCCACCAGCAGCCCCGCGCCCACCGGCGCGCAGCCGCCCGCCGCCTTCAGGAAGGAGCGGTACGCCTCGGGCAGCCGGTAGCCGAGGTCCTCCTCGACGCCCTGCACCTGCGTCTCCGACACCGACACCAGGGCCTTCGGCAGCCCCAGGTGCGCCGGACGCGCCTCCTGGAGCGGGCGCGCCCCGCGCTTGTCGTGGTCCACCGGAGCCGTCGCCAGACCCGCGTGGTGCCGCAGCAGCGCCTTCACCTCGACCGGGACCAGCTCCATCCGCCGCGAGCCCGCGACGTGGTGCCAGGTCCAGCCGTGCGGGGTCGCCACCGGACCCACCGTGTCCCACAGCGGGTGCCCGGCGGCACGCATCGCCGCGTTGGCGGACACGAAGTCCGTCAGGCGCAGCTCGTCGACGCCGAAGCCCTCCGGGGGCTCGGCGATCTCCACGGCCGCGCGCGCGTAGCGCGAGAAATCGGGATGACCGTTGCCGTCCATCCGCACCCCGTGGGGATGCCGAGCGGCCCGGACCGGGTCCGGGAAATGCACGACCTGCCCCGAGTAAGCGGCGTTGGGTGGCGCGGCCTGCTGCCCGAGCCGACCTGTCGTCATGGCGGTAGCCCCCTGCTGGATCTGGCTGGTTCACCACAGCCTATGTGCTGCGGCAAGACCCTCACCCGCCCCCGGGTCACGCGTGTGCCGAGGGGGCGGGAACATCCGAATTGATACGAATATTCGACCCCGCTTCCGCGCGACAGGTGACATTTGACAGGCTGTCCCGCAGCACGGGGGCGTGCGCGACAGCGACCACCACCGCCGCCACGGGAGGGAAGAGCAACCATGCAGACCGCGACCACACGGACCGCGACCACACAGACTGCGGCCACACAGAACGCGGCACCCCGCACGGGCCGCCCGCAGCCGGCCGACACCGGCGCCGCCGGCGACCCCCGCCTGCGCTGGAGCAGCACCGGCACCGCCCAGACCACACCCGTGCTGCGCTTCCGCCGCGACGGCATCCTGCCCACCGTCGCCGCCGCGCTCTCCGTCCGCGGCGAGACCCTCACCGGCACCGCCGGCAAGGGCGACCAGCCGCCCGCCCTGCACCCCCTGGTCCAGGACTTCCACGACACCCTCACCAGCGGCCAGCGCGAACGCTTCACGGGACGGTGCCCCGAGGCGATCCTGCTCTCCCGCCACCTCACCGCCGTCGAGGGCGCCCGCAGCAAGCGCGCCTCCCGCAAGCCCCTCTCCGCGAGCGAGGCCCGCCGCTCCCTCAAGCACGCCCGCATAACCGCCCGCCACATCCGCGAGGACGGCGACCCCCTGCACGGCACCTACGCGCCGCCCTGCCGCTCCTGCGACGCGCTCCTCAACCACTTCGGCGTACGCCCCGTCGACCTCACCCACCCCGAGTAGCCACCATGACCGCGTCCTCCGCCTCCTACGACCGCTCCTCGGCCACCCGCTTCCCCGGGCCCGTGGACTCCGCCCTGCGCACCGCCGGATGGGAACCCGGCCGCTGGGACATCAAGCAGGCCGAATACTGGGCCGACGCCCTGCGCGACCACACCACCCCCGCCGGGCACCGGCACACCGTCTTCCCCGCCGCCGTCGAGGCCTGGGCCGAATTCGGCGGCCTCACCCTCGGCGCACCGGGCCCGGGCCGCCAGATAGCCCCGACGGCCGTCCGCGTCGACCCGCTGACCGGCCTCCACCTCGCCCGCACCTTCGCCGACCTCGGACGCGCCCTGTCCACTGAGCTCAGTCCGCTCGGCGCCGGCACCGACGGCGGCTCCCACCTCGCCATCGACCGCGAGGGCCGCGTCTACCTCGTCGACCACACCGGCGACTGGTACCTCGGCTCCGGACTCGACGAGGCCCTCACCCTCCTCCTCACCGGCCTCCAGCCCGCCCGCCTCACCACCGGCTGACCCGCCCGCCGCAGCTACCGGGCCGGCAGCACCGCCGACACCTTGAACCCGCCCCCGTCCGTCGGCCCGGAGACGAACACCCCGCCCAGCCCCACGACCCGCTCCCGCATCCCGAGCAGCCCGTTCCCCCCGCTGGGCAGATCGGCACCCCGCGCCTCCCCCTCGCACGGCCCGTTCTCCACCTGCATGGCCACCTCCCCCTCCCGGTGCGCCAGCCGTACGACGACCCGCGCGCCCGGAGCGTGCTTGTGGCAGTTGGTCAGCGCCTCCTGCACCACCCGGTACGCCGTCTGCTCCACCTCCGGCCGGTAACCGCCGCACTCGCCCTGCACCAGCACCTCCACGGCCATCCCGGCCGCCCGCGACTGCCCCACCAGCGCCTCCAGCTCCTTGAGCGTCGGCCCCTCCTCCAGCGCCACCGGCGCCGCCGGCACCGCCCGCGCCGCCGGCTGCTTCTCCGGGGCCCGCAACACGCCCAGCATCTCCCGCAGCTCCGTCAACGCCTGGCGCCCCATGTCACCCACCAGCGCCGCGTTCCGCACCGCCTTCACCGGGTCCTTCGCCGCCACCGCCTGCAGCGCCGCCGCGTGCACCACCATCAGCGACACCCGGTGCGCCACCACGTCGTGCATCTCCCGCGCGATGCGCGTCCGCTCCTCCTGACGGGCCCACTCCGCCCGCTCCTCCGCCCGGTCCGCCAGCAGCGACAGCTCCCGCTCCAGCGAGTCCGCCCGCTCCTGCAGGCTCTCCATCAGCCGGCGCCGCGCGCCCACGTACAGCCCGAGCAGCACCGGCGGCACGGTCAGCGCCACCGCCATGAACACGGACAGCACGATCACGAGCGTGCCGTCGGCCTCCACGTCCCCGCGGGTCTGCACGTACGTCACCACGAACGTCCCGGCCAGCGACATCGCTGCCAGCGTCGCCAGGACCCGCCGCGACACCTCGCACGCCGCCAGCGTGTACAGCCCCACCACGCCGAGCAGGAAGCCCATCGTGGCCGGCGCGACGGCGATGCCCACGAGCACCACCGCCACCGGCCGGCGCCGGCGCAGCACCAGGGTGGACCCCGCCAGCGCCCCGAAGAGCACCCCGGCCCACACCGGCACCCCGGCCTCACGCGCGGTCGGCACCCCTTCGAAGGCGCACTCGACGGCCGAGACCACCCCGAGCCCCACGTCGAGCACGGCCCCCCGCCGCCGCTCCCACCACCAGGGCCCGTCCCGGCCCGTCCCCTCGCGCTCATCCCCCGTACTGGTCATGCCGTCCAGCGTACGCAGCGGGCCCCGCCCAGCGGCGGGCCGAAATCCCGTGAACCGCCGACGGCCGAAAGGCGCCGGTCCGCACCGCCGATTGACCGTCGCGTCGAGGGGGCAGGGTGCGGCATAGTAGGAGCGATCAACTTGGACCAGGACGATGAGCTGTCCCATTCGAGTTGATTGGCTGTCCCCTGTGGTGTAATTGGCAGCACTGAGGCTTTTGGTGCCTTATGTCCGGGTTCGAGTCCTGGCGGGGGAGCCACGCACGTCCGGGTCCCGACCTCACGGTCGGGACCCGGCCTCGTTTTCGGACTGTGACCCCCCGCTATCCTTCACGGGTCCACCCCCGAAGCCGAAGGGCCCACCCGTGAGCGCAACCCGCCCGGCAGCCGTCGTCGTACTCGCAGCGGGTGAGGGCACCCGCATGAGGTCGGCCACACCCAAGGTTCTGCACGAGATCGCCGGGCGCTCGCTCGTCGGTCACGTGGTCGCGGCCTCCCGCGAGCTGGACCCGACCCACCTCGTGGTCGTCGTGGGCCACGCCCGCGAGCAGGTCACCGCGCACCTCGCCGACGTAGACGCCGGCGTCCGCACCGCCGTCCAGTACGAGCAGAACGGCACCGGCCACGCCGTCCGCATGGCCCTGGAGGAGCTCGGCGGCCAGCTGACCGGCACCGTGATCGTCGTCTGCGGCGACACCCCGCTGCTCACCGGCGAGACCCTGCGCGCCCTCGCGGCCACCCACGAGGCCGACGGCAACGCCGTCACCGTGCTCACCGCCGAGGTCCCCGACTCCACCGGCTACGGCCGCATCGTCCGCGACCCGGCCACCGGCGCCGTGACCGCCATCGTCGAGCACAAGGACGCCACCGACGCGCAGCGCGCGATCCGGGAGATCAACTCCGGGGTCTTCGCCTTCGACGGCGCGCTGCTCGCGGACGCGCTCGGCAAGGTGCGCACGGACAACAGCCAGGGCGAGGAGTACCTCACCGACGTGCTCGGGATCCTGCGCGAGGCGGGGCACCGCGTCGGCGCGGCGGTCGGCAGCGACCACCGGCAGATCCTCGGGATCAACAACCGGGTGCAGCTGGCCGAGGCGCGCGCGCTGCTGAACGCGCGGCTGCTGGAGCGGGCGATGCTGGCGGGCGTGACGGTGGTGGACCCGGCGAGCGTGTTCGTCGACGTGACGGTCACCTTCGGGCAGGACGCGGTGGTCCACCCGGGCACGCAGCTGCTCGGTGCGACGCACATCGGCGAGGGGGCCGAGGTCGGCCCGAACACCCGCCTGAAGGACACGCGCGTGGGCGCCGGCGCCCGGGTGGACAACGCGGTGGCGGACTCGGCGGTGATCGGGGACCTGGCTTCGGTGGGTCCGTTCGCGTACCTGCGTCCGGGGACGAACCTGGGTGTGAAGTCGAAGGCCGGCACGTACGTCGAGATGAAGAACGCGACGATCGGCGAGGGCACGAAGGTGCCGCACCTGTCGTACGTGGGTGACGCGACGATCGGCGAGTACTCGAACATCGGCGCGGCGAGCGTGTTCGTCAACTACGACGGTGAGCACAAGCACCACACCACGGTCGGCTCACACTGCAAGACGGGTTCGGACAACATGTTTGTGGCTCCCGTCACCATCGGGGACGGCGCCTACACGGCCGCCGGCTCGGTGATCACGAAGGACGTGCCGCCCGGCGCGCTGGCCGTGGCCCGTGGCCAGCAGCGGAATATCGAGGGTTGGGTGGCCCGCAAGCGTCCCGGCAGCGCGGCGGCGACGGCCGCGCAGTCGTCGGCGGAGAAGGACTCCGGCAGCCATTGAGGTGAACTGACCGGAAACAGGTACGCCCAGGACGGCGTACCGTGATAGGTGCACGCAATTCGGCTGGCTCACCGTGTGCGGGACGGACGCACACGGGGGCGAGCAGCTTTCACACGTCTGAGGAGACAGTGCTGTGACCGGGATCAAGACGACCGGCGAGAAGAAGCTGATGCTCTTCTCCGGCCGCGCCCACCCCGAGCTGGCCGAGGAGGTCGCGCACCAGCTCGGTGTCGGTCTCGTGCCGACCAAGGCTTTCGACTTCGCGAACGGCGAGATCTACGTCCGCTTCCAGGAGTCGGCTCGCGGCGCGGACTGCTTCCTGATCCAGAGCCACACGGCTCCGATCAACAAGTGGATCATGGAGCAGCTGATCATGATCGACGCGCTGAAGCGCGCGTCGGCCCGCTCCATCACCGTGATCATCCCGTCCTACGGGTACGCCCGCCAGGACAAGAAGCACAAGGGCCGCGAGCCGATCTCGGCCCGCCTGGTCGCGGACCTGCTGAAGACCTCGGGTGCGGACCGCATCCTGACGGTTGACCTGCACACCGACCAGATCCAGGGCTTCTTCGACGGTCCGGTGGACCACCTGTCGGCCCTGAACGTCCTCGCGGACTACGTGGGCGCCAAGGTGGACCGCTCGAAGCTGACGGTCGTCTCCCCGGACGCCGGCCGCGTCCGCGTGGCCGACCGCTGGTGCGACCGCCTGGACGCGCCGCTGGCGATCGTGCACAAGCGCCGCGACAAGGACGTCGCCAACCAGGTGACCGTCCACGAGGTCGTGGGTGAGGTCAAGGGCCGCGTCTGCGTCCTGGTCGACGACATGATCGACACGGGCGGCACGATCTGCGCCGCCGCCGAGGCGCTGTTCGCGCACGGCGCGGAGGACGTCATCGTGACGGCCACGCACGGCATCCTGTCGGGTCCGGCGGCCGACCGCCTGAAGAACTCGAAGGTCAGCGAGTTCATCTTCACCAACACCCTGCCAGACCCGTCCGACCTGGAGCTCGACAAGATCACGGTCCTGTCGATCGCCCCGATGATCGCCCGCGCGGTGCGCGAGGTCTTCGAGGACGGTTCGGTGACGAGCCTGTTCGAGGAACAGCAGTAGGGCTCGATGCCCCAGGGCTAGATCCTTTTGGGCGCGGCCTCCCCGCCGGGTACACTCGATGAGTTGCTCGGCGAGGGAGGCCGTACCTGTTTTCCGGTACGGGTACTCCGTTATCGACGCGCTCTTCGTAGCAGGCCGTTCCGGCCGGGTGACTCAGTCCGCATTTCCGTCACCCCACGAGGAGTGAACATGTCCGAGATCAAGCTTTCCGCGAAGCTCCGCGACACCTTCGGCAAGGGCTCGGCCCGCCAGGCGCGTCGCGACGCCCTGACCCCGGGTGTCATCTACGGCCACGGCAGCACCCCGAAGCACGTCAACGTCGAGGCCCACGCCCTGATGATGGCCCTGAAGACCCCGAACGCGCTGCTCTCCCTGGACATCGAGGGCGACGGCACCGAGCTGGTCATCCCCAAGGCCGTCCAGCGCCACCCCCTCAAGCGCACCATCTCGCACGTCGACTTCCTGATCGTCCAGAAGGGCGAGAAGGTCACGGTCGAGGTCCCGGTCGTGACCGAGGGCGACCTGGCCGCCGGCGGCAACCTGCTGGAGACCCTCCTCGCCACCGTCTCCGTCGAGGCCGAGGCCACCCACATCCCGACCGAGATCACCGTCTCGATCGCGGGCCTGGAGGCCGGTGCCACGGTGCACGCCTCCGACCTGGTCCTGCCGGCCGGCACCACGCTGGCCGTCGACGGTGAGACCGCCGTCCTGCAGGTCGTGGCCCCGCAGGCCGAGGAGCCGGCCGCCGAGGCCGCCGAGGGCGACGAGGCCTGAGCCTCGCCCCACCTCAGCAGTTGCTGACCGACCGCCGTCCGGCTCCACTGGAGCGGGACGGCGGTCGTTCTCGTTCACGGGCTGGTTCACGGGTTTAAGGAGCTTTTGATGTCGGACGACGCGGCGCCGTGGCTGATCGTCGGTCTCGGTAACCCGGGCGCGGAGTACGCCGGCAACCGCCACAACATCGGTTTCATGGTGGCGGACCTGCTGGCGGAGCGGATCGGCGGCAAGTTCAAGGCGCACAAGGCGCGGGCGCAGGTGCTTGAGGGCCGGATGGGCCCGCCGGGACCGCTGAACCGCCGGGTGGTGATCGCGAAGCCCATGTCGTTCATGAACCTGTCGGGTGGTCCGGTGACGGCACTGCGGGACTTCTACAAGGTTCCGCTGGAGCGGATCGTCGCGGTCCACGACGAGCTGGACATCGACTACGCGACGCTGCGGCTGAAGCTGGGCGGCGGGGACAACGGCCACAACGGGCTGAAGTCGATGACGAAGTCGATGGGCGCGGACTACCACCGGGTGCGGTGCGGGATCGGCCGTCCGCCGGGCCGGATGCAGGTCGCGGACTTCGTCCTGAAGGACTTCTCCTCGACGGAGCGCAAGGAGCTGGACTGGTTCGTGGACCGGTCGGCCGACGCGGTGGAGTGCCTGGTCCAGGAGGGCCTGGAGCGCGCCCAGTCGGCGTACAACTCCTGATCCGACGCTCCACGAGGAAGCCCCCCGCCTGCGGCGGGGGGCTTCCTGCGCGTACGGGGCCGGTCAGCCGGTGTTGCGCAGGCCGGCGGCGACGCCGTTGACCGTGAGCAGCAGGGCCCGGGCCAGCAGCGGGTCGGGGTCCTCGCCGCGGGCGGCGGCCTGGCGCTGGCGGGCCAGCAGGGAGACCTGGAGGTAGGAGATCGGGTCCAGGTAGGCGTCGCGGACGGCGAACGTCTGCTGGAGGGCGGGCTGGGAGTCGAGGAGCTGCTCCCCGCCGGTGATCCGCAGCACCTCGCGGACGGTCAGCTCGTGTTCGGCCTGGATGCGGTCGAAGACGTGCTTGAGCTCGTCGGGGACGAGGGTCTCCACGTAGTGGCGGGCGATCCGCAGGTCCGTCTTGGCCAGCGTCATCTCGACGTTGGACAGGAAGTTGCGGAAGAAGTGCCAGCGCTCGCCCATCTCGGCGAGGACGGTGTCCTGGCCGGCTTCGCGCAGGGCCTTGAGTCCGGAGCCGACGCCGTACCAGCCGGGGACGATCTGGCGGGACTGGGTCCAGCCGAACACCCACGGGATGGCGCGCAGGCCGTCGAGGCCGGCGCCGGAGTCGGGGCGGCGGGAGGGCCGGGAGCCGAGGTGGAGGTCGGCGAGCTGGTCGACGGGGGTGGCCGCGAAGAAGTACGCGGGCAGGTCGGGGTCCTCGACGAGCTCGCGGTAGGCGCCGTGGGCGGCGTCCGAGACGATCTCCATGGCCGCGTCCCAGCGGGTGAGGGCGTCGTCGGACTGGCGGGGGGCGGTGTGCAGGGCGGAGGCCTGGAGGGTGGCCGCGACGGTCAGCTCCAGGTTCTCGCGGGCCAGGGAGGGGACGAGGTACTTGTCCGAGATGACCTCGCCCTGCTCGGTGACCTTGATCTCGCCTTCGAGGGTGCCCCAGGGCTGGGCGAGGATCGCGTCGTGCGAGGGGCCGCCGCCGCGGCCGACGGTGCCGCCGCGGCCGTGGAAGAGGCGCAGGCGGACGCCGTGGCGGTGGGCCACGTCGCGCAGGCGCCGCTGGGCCCGGTGGATCTCCCACTGGCTGGTGGTGATGCCGCCGAACTTGCTGGAGTCGGAGTAGCCGAGCATGACCTCCTGGACGTCGCCGCGCAGGGAGACGAGGCGGCGGTAGGAGGGGTCGGCGAGCATCTCGTCGAGGATGACGTCGGCGGCGCGGAGCTCGTCGGTGGTCTCCAGGAGCGGGACGATGCCGATCTTGGCCCAGCCGGCGTGCAGGTCGACGAGGCCGGCCTCGCGGGCGAGGACGGCGGCCGCGAAGACGTCGTCGGCGCCCTGGCACATCGAGATGATGTAGGACTCGATGACCTCGGGGCCGAACTTCTCGAAGGCGTCCTTGACGGCGAAGAAGACGCCGAGGGTCTTCTGGCCGGCCGCGTCGAGGGGCGCCGGGGTGGGGGCGAGGGGGCGGCGGGAGCGGAGTTCCTTCGCGAGGAGCTTCTGCCGGTAGTCGCGCGGCATGTCGGCGTAGCGCCAGGACTCCTCGCCGAGGCGGTCGAAGAGCTGGCCGAGGGCGTGGTGGTGGGCGTCGGCGTGCTCGCGTACGTCCATCGTGGCGAGCTGGAGGCCGAACGCGGCCAGGGTGCGGATGGTGCGGTCCATGCGGCCGTCGGCGAAGAGGGCGCCGCGGTGTTCGCGCAGGGAGGTCTGGATGAGGGTGAGGTCGGCGAGGAGCTCGGCGGTGCCGAGGTAGTCGCGGCCTTCCTCGTGGGGCGTGCCCTTGGCGAGGCGTTCGCGGGTGTTGAGGAGCTTCTGCCGGATGCAGGTGGCCTTGAGCCGGTAGGGCTCCTCGGCGTTCAGCCGCTTGTAGCGGGGGCTGATCTCGGGGAGGCGCTCCAGGTCGGCCTGGAGGGAGGCGAGAAGCTCCTCGGTGGCGCCGGCGATGCGGATGGAGTTGGAGAGCAGGCTCCGCAGGAAGTCGACGAGTTCGAGGGCGTCGGTGATGCCGTGCTCGTGCTGGAGGATCAGCACGTCCCGGGTGACCTGGGGGGTGACGTTGGGGTTGCCGTCGCGGTCGCCGCCGATCCAGGTGCCGAAGGTGAGGGGGCGGGTGCCGGCGGGCAGTTCGACGCCGACGCGCTGGAGTTCGGCGGCGAGGTCCTCCAGGACGTCGCCGACGGCGCCGGCGTGGAGCTCGTCGAGGTAGTAGATGGCGTTGCGGGCCTCGTCGGCGGGCTCCGGGCGTACGACGCGCAGTTCGTCGGTCTGCCAGACGAGGTCGATGTTCTCGGCGAGCCGCAGGTCGTGGCGGCGGCGGTCGCCGGCACCGGAGACGGGCTCTTCGAGGAGGGCGGCGATGCGGCGCAGCTTGTTCAGGACGCTGCGGCGGGCCGCCTCGGTCGGGTGCGCGGTGAAGACGGGGCGGACGTTGAGGTTCTTGACCGTCTCGCGCAGGTGCTCGGGGTCGGCGTCCTTGAGCATGTCGGCGGTGCGGGCGAGGAGCCCGCCCTCGGCGGCGCGGTGGGCGCGCAGTTCCTTGCCTCGGTGCACCTGCTCGGTGACGTTGGCGAGGTGGAAGTAGGTGGAGAAGGCGCGCACCAGCTTGGCGGCGGTCTCCAGGTCGATGTCGCCGAGGAGGGCCGCGGCGGCCTCGCCGTCGGTGCGGGTCAGGGCGCGGACCCGTTCGACGAGGTCGAGGAGTTCCTGGCCTTCCTGGCGGACGAGGGTCTCGCCGAGGAGGTCGCCGAGGCGGCGGATGTCCGCGCGCAGCTCCGCGTTCGCCGTCTGCGCCGTCCGCGTGGGGGCGGAGGGGTCGGCGGGCTGGTTGACGGGGGCCTGGGCGGCCTGGTCAGCACTGCTCACAGGTGCGGCTCCTTGCAGTGTTCGAGCGCTACTGGGCTGTGGGCTCCCGGGGGTGTGCGGCCGTGCCGGTCGTGCTGCGCAGCCCGGGCTGCCCGTGCGGACCGCGCTGTCCGACGACACCAGGATAGGTGGACCGTCCCTGTGCCCTGGCAGAGCGCCCGCTCTTTGGACTCGGGTCGCGCGGGTGGCGTCGTCGTGTTGCCGCGAGGGCCGTCTTTGCCATACTTACGTTGCCGTAGGTTACGGATCCGTAGGTCCGTGGCGCGGCGCCTGCCGGCTTCTCACCCCCCAGGGGAACCCCACCATGACCATCAGTCCCGGATTGATCGAGGATTCCGCGGCGGCTTCCACGCCCTCCGCGACGCGCGGGGGTGAGCAGAAGCGCTCCGTGGAGCAGGTCGCGCTGCTGCTGTTCATCACCGTGCCGTTCCTGGCGCTGCTGGCGGCGGTGCCGCTGGCCTGGGGCTGGGGGGTGACCTGGCTGGACCTGGGCCTGATGGTGTTCATGTACTTCCTGGCGTGCCACGGGATCACCATCGGCTTCCACCGCTACTTCACGCACGGTTCCTTCAAGGCGAAGCGGCCGCTGCGGATCGCGCTGGCGGTCATGGGGTCGATGGCGGTGGAGGGGCCGCTGGTGCGGTGGGTGGCCGATCACCGCAAGCACCACAAGTACTCCGACCACGAGGGCGACCCGCATTCGCCGTGGCGGTTCGGGGAGACGTTGCCGGCGCTGATGAAGGGCCTGTGGTGGGCGCACATCGGCTGGCTGTTCGACGAGGAGCAGACCAACCAGCAGAAGTACGCCCCGGACCTGATCAAGGACCCGGCGATCCGGCGGATCAGCCGCGACTTCGTGTTCTGGACGGTGCTGTCGCTGGCGATCCCGCCGCTGGTGGGCGGTCTGGTGACGATGTCCTGGTGGGGTGCGTTCACGGCGTTCTTCTGGGGTTCGCTGGTGCGCGTGGCGCTGCTGCACCACGTGACGTGGTCGATCAACTCGATCTGTCACGCGGTGGGCAAGCGGCCGTTCAAGTCGCGGGACCGCAGCGGCAACGTGTGGTGGCTGGCGGTGCTGTCGTGCGGTGAGTCGTGGCACAACCTGCACCACGCGGACCCGACGTCCGCGCGGCACGGCGTGCTGCGCGGCCAGGTGGATTCGAGTGCGCGGCTGATCCGCTGGTTCGAGCTGCTGGGGTGGGCCTCCGACGTGCGCTGGCCGTCCGGGGCGAGGATCGACGCCCGGCGCAGGGAAACGACGTCGAACGCGGCATGATGGGGGACGTGGCGATCGACGGCAGCAGTTCCAGCAGCGACAAGCCCAGGCGAGGACGCCGGGTCCGGATGACGGGCGCCGAACGGCGCCAGCAACTGCTGGACATCGGCCGCACCCTGTTCGCGGAGAAGGGTTTCGAGGGCACTTCGGTGGAGGAGATCGCGGCGAAGGCCGGGGTGTCCAAGCCGGTGGTGTACGAGCACTTCGGCGGCAAGGAGGGCCTGTACGCGGTGGTCGTGGACCGCGAGATGCGGCAGTTGCTGGACGGGGTGACGGGCGCGCTGACGGCCGGGCATCCGCGGGAGCTGCTGGAGCAGGCGGCGTTCGCACTGCTGGACTACATCGAGAGCTACACGGACGGTTTCCGGATCCTGGTGCGGGATTCGCCGGTGGCGCAGTCGACGGGCACGTTCGCGTCGCTGATCAGTGACATCGCCACGCAGGTGGAGGACATCCTGGGGCTGGAGTTCAAGGCCCGGGGGTTCGATCCGAAGCTGGCGCCGCTGTACGCGCAGGCGCTGGTCGGGATGGTGGCGCTGACGGGCCAGTGGTGGCTGGAGACGCGGCGGCCGAAGAAGGCGGAGGTGGCGGCGCACCTGGTGAACCTGGCCTGGCACGGGCTGGAGAACCTGGAGCCGCGGCCGCGGCTGGTGGGCCACCGCAAGAGCTGAGGCCGTAGGGATACGGACGCGGACGCGACGGCGCCCCGTCACCGGGTTTCCCCGGCGGCGGGGCGCCGTCGCGTCGTCGTGCCGTCGTACCGGGCCGGGCGGGCCGGGCGGTACGCCACCGTCCGCGGGGCCGTCAGCCGTCCGTCGGGCCGTCAGCCGTCCGTCGGGCCGCCGGCGTCGGGGGCGTGGGGCTCCAGGAATTCGAGCCGGTTGCCCACGGGGTCGTGGGAGTAGAAGCGCCGGTGGCCCGGCAGGTTGTCGTCCCAGACGACGTCGGCGCCGCGTTCGCGGAGTCTGTCCGCGTACGCCTCGATGCCGGTCACCCGCAGGCCGGGGTGCGCCTTGCGGGCCGGCCGGAAGTCCTCTTCCACGCCCAGGTGCAGCTGTACGCCTCCGGCGGTGAACCAGCAGCCCCCGCGCGCGGCGAGGACGGGGGGTTTGGAGATCTCCCGCATGCCCAGGACGTCTTGGTAGTACGCGCGCAGCTTGTCCTCCGATCCGGGCGGCGCGGCGAGTTGGACGTGGTCGACTGCGGTCAGCACGGTCATGCCTCCTTGTGGGCGACGGCGAAGATGCGGCGGAACGGGAAGACGGTGCCCCGGGGGCCCGGCGGGTAGGCGGCGCGCAGGGCCTCGCGGTATTCGGCGAGGAAGCGGTCGGCGGCCTCGCGGTCGTCGCCGAGGGCGGTGAGGACGGGCCGCAGGGCGGTGCCCTTGACCCAGTCGAGGACGGGGTCGGCGCCCTGGAGGAGCTGGGAGTAGGTGGTCTCCCAGACGTCGACGGCGCAGCCGAGTTCGGTGAAGCGGGCCAGGTACTCGGCGGGTTCGAGGATGTGGATGTAGCGGGCGCCGTGTCCGGCGAGGCGGTCGCGCCAGCGCGGGGTGTCGCACAGTTCGGCGAGGAGCCGGTGGCTGGGGGCCGTGAAGTTGCCGGGGATCTGGAAGGCGAAGGTGCCTCCGGGGCGCAGGCCGTTGATCCAGGCGGCGAAGGAGCCGGGGTGGCTGGGCACCCACTGCAGGGCCGCGTTGGAGACGATCAGGTCGTACGTCTCCTCGGGCATCCAGTCGGCGAGGTCGGCGTGGCGGAAGTCGAGCCGGCCGCCTCCGGGGGTGGGTCCGGCGTGCTCGTCGGCGGCGCGCTGGAGCATCTGCGGGGAGAGGTCGAAGCCGGTGATGCGCGCGTCGGGCCAGCGCTCGGTGAGGAGCGCGGTGACGTTGCCGGGGCCGCAGCCGAGGTCGGCGATGCGGGCGGGGGCGGTGGGGAGCTCGGGTATGCGGTTCAGCAGGTCGAGGAACGGGCGCGTGCGGTGGCCGGCGTGGCGGAGGTACTGCTGGGGGTCCCAGACGGGTGCGGAGCCGTCCAGGGAGTGGTGACGCACGGCCGGCGCGATATCGGAATGCATGTTCGAGCCTCCCTACTGGTGGGGCGGTCGGAAGCGGAAGCTGTTCCGGCCCCCTCCATGCCCCATGCTCGGCCAGACTATATCTCGATGTCAAGATTCTCGATTTGAAGAGACTTCATGTCGACAGACCCCGTACACTGATCGGCATGGAGGACGAGGTCGACCGACTGGTCGCGGCATGGCGGCGAGAGCGCCCTGACCTCGACGTGGAACCGCTCGAAGTGCTCAGCCGCGTCAGCCGGCTCGCGCGCCATCTCGACCGGGCCCGCAGGCTCGCCTTCTCCGAGCACGGCCTGGAGCCGTGGGAGTTCGACGTCCTGACCTCGCTGCGGCGCGCGGGCGCGCCCTACCAGCTCTCCCCCGGACAGCTGCTGACGCAGACGCTCGTCACCTCCGGCACCATGACCAACCGCATCGACCGGCTGGCCAAGAAGGGCCTCGTCGAGCGGCTGCCGGACCCCAGCGACCGGCGCGGGGTGCTGGTCCGGCTGACGCCCGAGGGGCGCGACCGCGCCGACCAGTCCCTGGCGGGGCTGCTGGCCCAGGAACGCGCGATCCTGGTCCAGCTCTCCACCACGCAGCGGGGCGAGCTCGCCGGGCTGCTACGCCAGTTGACCGCTCCGTTCGACAACATCCCCGGCTAGCTCCGCGGGGCGTACGCCGGCCCGCCGGGCCAGCGCCACGGCGGCCAGGGTGGAGTGCACCCCGAGCTTGCCCAGCACGTTCTGCATGTGCGTGCGGACGGTGTGCGGGGACAGGAACAGCCGCGCGGCCACGTCCTTGCGGCCCAGCCCCGCCACCATGCAGCGCAGCACCTCGTGCTCGCGCGGGGTGAGGGACTCCACGAGCCGCTCGCTGTCCGTGCGGTGCTTGCGCGCGGCGGTCAGCTCCCGCAGCACCCCGGTCAGCAGCGCGGGCGGCAGATGGGTCTCCTCGCGCAGCACCCCGCGGATGACGGCCAGCAGCCGGGAGAGCGAGCAGTCCTTGGCGACCCAGCCCGCCGCGCCCGCCTGGAGGGCCAGCGCGGCCCGGCGCGGATCGTCGCGCTCGGCGAGGACCACGGTGCGCACGCCGGGGTGCGCCACCCGTACGCCCGCGACGAGGGCGATCCCGTCGGCCGGCGGCGGGGCCGGGCCGGAGCCCGCTTCCCGCTGGCCGGGCACGGCGCCCGACGCGGCCGCGCCGGCGCCGAGGTCGGCGTCGACGAGCAGCACGTCGTAGCGGCGGCCTTCCGCCACCGCGCGCTCCAGGCAGCGCGAGGCCGCGGGACCGCTGCCGGCCGCGGACACGTCCACGTCCGGCTCGGCCGCGAGCGCGGCTGCCAGAGACTCGGCGAAGATGCGGTGGCCGTCGACCACCAGGACCCGGATACGAACCACAGAACCCCCAAGGGTCGGGGAACGGACGACTACGGGTACGGCGTCCGGCCGGGTGGCCCACAGCCCCCGCGGCCGCCGCCGCGACATCTGTGCACTACCCCGGACCGGACGCCGTACCCGGCGTGTCTCGACCCCTGAATCAACACCGGCCCCCACCGGTGTCACGCATCAGCGTAGAGCGGGCGGCGTCCCGCGGTTGGCCGAATAGCAGAAGTTTTTCGAGCGATTTTCCGGTGGGACGGTCCGCAACGGCCTTCGTGGTGGCTTGTTTTCGACCCTCCGGGCGGTCCTGGAGGCGGATTTCCGACCGGCGCGTGCCACGGGCAGTTGCACGGGGGGCATTTCACCCGGCGTACGCACGCCGGGCGCCCGCGCGCGGCGCCTGCCCGCCGCGCCCGGCTCCAACGCGCGCGCCCCCCGCACCGGTCGGGTGCGGGGGGCGCGCGGCAGGGGTCCGCGGGGGCCCGGGAGGGGCACGGAGGAAACCTGCGGGGTCCGGGGGCCGGACGGGTCAGGAACGGCGCTCGCGGGCGAAGTTCCAGGCGTCCGTCACGATGTTGGTGAGGTCCGAGCGGGTCGGGGTCCAGCCGAGGCGCTCGTGCGCCCGGCGGGCGGAGGCGACGAGGACCGCCGGGTCCCCGGCGCGGCGCGGGGCGACGACCTCGGGGATCTCCCGGCCGGTGACCTTGCGGACCGTCTCGATCACCTCGCGGACCGAGAAGCCGCTGCCGTTGCCGAGGTTGCACACCAGGTGCTCGCCCTCGGCGGCGACGCGCAGCGCGGACAGGTGGGCCTCCGCGAGGTCGGCGACGTGGATGTAGTCGCGGACGCAGGTGCCGTCGGGGGTCGGGTAGTCGTCGCCGAACACCGAGATGGACTCGCGCTGCCCGAGGGCGACCTGGAGCACCAGCGGGATCAGGTGCGTCTCGGGGTCGTGGCGCTCGCCGAACTCGCGGTAGGCGCCGGCCACGTTGAAGTAGCGCAGCGAGACGGCGGCGAGGCCGTGCGCCGCGCACTCCCCCGCGATCATGTGGTCGACGGCCAGCTTCGAGGCGCCGTACGGGTTGGTCGGCGCGGTCACCGAGGTCTCCGTCAGCGCGCCTTCGGCCGGCTCGCCGTAGGTGGCGGCGGTGGAGGAGAAGACGAGCCGGCGCACCCCGGCCTCCCGCATCGCGGTCAGCAGGGCGAGGGTGCCGCCGACGTTGTTGTCCCAGTACTTGCCGGGGTTCACCACGGACTCGCCCACCTGCGAGGAGGCGGCGAAGTGCAGCACGGCGTCGTAGGAGGCGTCCAGGTGGTCGGCGGCGTCCTGGATACGGCCGTCGATCAGCGTGGCGCCGGCGGGGACGCCCTCGGCGAAGCCGGTGGAGAGGTTGTCGAGGATGGCCACCTCGTGTCCGGCCTCCAGCAGATGGGCGGCCACGACGCTGCCCACGTATCCGGCACCGCCGGTCACCAGGTACTTGCTCACTCGCACTCCTCCGTATCGCGCAGGCACGCGGATGCGCGTGCTCTGGTGACTGGCTTACCGGATTCCGCGCTTCCGAGGAAATCGCGGCCCCCGGGCACGGTACCCGCCCGCCCGGACGGGCCCCGCGGGCCGTACCCGCGCGTACCCCCCGCGGGCCGTACCCCGCGCGTGCCGGGACCCGGTGTGCGGAGGTCAGTCCCCGTCCGGCCCGTCCCCGGGACCCTGCGGCCGCTGCCGCACGGGCAGCGCCGCCCGGTCCAGCAGCCCGGTGCGCGCGGCCAGCGCGGCGGCCTCCAGCCGCGACCCCACGCCGAGCTTCATCAGTACCCGCTGCACATGTGTACGGGCTGTGCTCGGCGCGATGGCCATGCCGGCCGCGATCAGCCGGGTGTCCTCACCCTCCGCGACCCGGACCAGCACCTCGACCTCCCGCGGCGTCAGCAGCCGCAGCAGCCGGCTGCCCTCGTCGTCGGGCTGCGCGGAGGGGTTCAGCAGCTCCGCGAAGGCCCCCTGGAGCAGCTGGGGGGCGATGGCGACCTCCCCCGCCCGGGCCTTGGCCAGGGCACGTTCGACGCCCTCGATGCGCTCGTCCTGGCGTACGTATCCCGAGGCGCCGGCCGCGAAGGCCGCGGCTATCCCGCGCGGGCTCGGTACGGGGCCCAGCACCACCACGGCGATCTGCGGGCGCTCCCGCTTGATCCGCACCACCGGTTCGAAGACCCCGGGCCCGGCCGGGGCGGCGGTACCGAACAGGCACACCTCCGGGGCGCGGCCGATGACCAGTTCGGCGGCCCCGGCCGCCGGCGCGGCCGCCGCGAGCACGCGGTGCCCGCGCAGCTTCAGGGCCGAGGCGAGCGCCTCGGCCAGCAGACGGTGCTCGTCGACCACCATGACCCGTACGCCCATCAAGGCTCCCACCCCAGATCCTTCTGACCCGGCAAGCTACACGCTTGTTCGACGGGGCGTGCCGGTTACCGCGCGAAAGCCCCCGATCGGTGGGGACCGTCCGGGGGCTCTGCGCGCAGGGGCGGGGCGGGGGTCAGCTCGCCGCGAAGGAGACGAAGAGGAACTCGGGGTCGGACTTCTCCGAGTACGGCTTGCGCACCGTGGTGCGGGAGATGAACAGGCGCCCGTTGTGGTAGCGGAACTCCGAGTGGTCCAGCGAGAACGCGGTCTCCACGCGCTGGCTGGCCCTGTCCACCGGGTTCTGCATGAGCAGGGTCTCCTTCATCGTCTTGCCGTCGATGCTGACGATCTGGCCGCCGCCGTCGTACGGGGGCACCTTGTAGGCGATGATGTTGGACCCGTCCATGCGCAGCGGGTACATGGTGTACTTCTCGCCCGCGTCGGCGCGGTCACTGGTGGCCTTGCCGGTCTCCAGGTCGAAGGAGACGATCTCGTTGGTGCGGCCGACCGAGGCCGAACCCTGGTGCTCGTACGTCGGCAGGTAGACCTTGCCGTTGCCGACGACCATCTTCGAGCACTGCTCGACCTCGGTGGCGGGGCACTTGGGGGCGTAGCTGCCGGCCGCGAGGCCGATGCGGGTCTTGAGCTGGCCCGCGTCGTCGAGGACGAACAGGTCGCTGACGTTGGTGGCGTTCTTGGCGGTGTTGCCGACGTTGGCGGCGATGATGAGCGGCTTGGTGGAGATGATGCCGGCCCACTCGATGCCCGCGGACAGTTTGTACTGGTACTTCGGCGCGCCGCTGGCGGGGTCGAGGGCCTGCGCGTACAGGGTCGGGCTGGAGCCTCGGCCGCACTTGCGCAGGACGGCGAGGGCCTCGCCGCCGGCGTAGCCCATGTCGTAGCAGCCTTCGCCGTCGGTCTTCGGGGTCCACAGGGACTTGCCGTCGGCGAGGTTCCAGGCGGCGCCGCCGTAGAGGCCGCCCGCGGCGACGGTCTGGCCGCTGATGGTGACCTCGCTGAAGGCGACCGGCTTGTCGCCGCCGGTGGCCGACTTGGCGGTGGCGGACCACAGGAGCTTTCCGGTGTTCAGGTCGACGACGCCGACCTGGGTGCACTGGGGGTACTTCTTCTCGTTGGTCGCCATGCCCTCCTCGAAGAGGATGGCGGTCTTGTTGTCGCTGATGTGCTTGCTGGCGCCGCAGACGTTGGCGGGGAGCGGGAGCTCCCACTTCTTGCCGCCGTCGACGAGGTTGTAGCCGACGACCTTCGCCACGTCCGACTTGACGTAGGTGGTGTCGGTCAGCCAGGAGCCGTCGACGGAGACCACGTCGGCCGGGGCCGGGCTGGGCACGTTGACCAGCGTCTTCGACTTGGGGTTGGACGGGACCTTCTCGCTGCCGGGGGTCCCGGCGGGGGCCTTGTCGCCGTCGGGGGAGCCGCTGGCGCCGTTGGCCGTGGGCTGCCCGGAGCCTCCCTCGTCGCCGGAGACGTACCAGAAGCCGCCGCCGATGATGAGCGCCATGGCCAGGACGGCCGCGCCGACGATCGCCAGCTGGTTGCGCTTGTCGTTGCCGCCGCCCGCGGGCGCGGCGGGCTGGGGCTGCGCCGGGGCCTGGAGGGTGCCGGGCTGCTGCGGGTAGCCGTAGCCGGGCTGTGCCTGGGGCTGCGGGTAGCCGTATCCGGCCTGGGGGGACGGGACGGTGGGCGGCTGGGCGGGGGGCTGCGGGGGGCCGGCCGGCGGCGGGCCGCCGAAACCGCCGGAGGGCGGCTGGTTCGGGGGCGGCGGGGTACTCATCGCTTGCTACTGCCTCTCGGTGGGGCGCTCGGTGGGACGCTCGGTGGGCTCGTTCACTTGCCGAAGACCATCAGGAGCCGCTCCTCCGTGTTGTTGCCGTTCAGCCTGGTGGCGGAGGTGAAGTACCGGCCGTCCTCGAAGGCCCGCACCTGGAAGGTGACCATCGAGCTCTCGATGTTCGCGGAGGGGCCGGAGGGCATGCGCAGCAGCGTCTTGGGCTGGCCGCCCGCGGCCGCCATGGAGACGATCTCGCCGGGCTCGCGCAGGGCGCCGGCGCGGTAGGCGATGAGCTGGCCGTTCGCCGCCTTGACCGGGTACCAGTTGCGCTTGTCGCCCGCCTTCTGGCGCCACTTGGCCTTGCCGGTGGCGAGGTCGAAGGCGACGACCTCGTTGTCGGTGCCCTTGCTGGTGGTGGTGCGCAGGTAGAGGGTGTCGCCGTCGACGACGGAGTTGCCGCAGCCCTGGAGGTTGTCGGAACTGCCGGCGTTGCAGTTGGTCTCGAAGGAGCCCTCGGCGGACATGCTGGCGCGCTTCTTGCCGTCGGGCGTCAGGGAGATGATGGCCCGCTTGTTGTCGTCCGCGTTGTTGAGGTCCCGGTTGCTGATGTCGAGGACGATCGGGGAGACGGACAGGACGCTGGTGACGCGGAAGCCCTTGGGGAGCCGGTAGGACCAGGTCTTCTTGCCGGTGACCGGGTCGGCGTCCTGGATCTCGATGGTCTTGTCGGCGTCCATGCACAGGGCGATGCCGAGCAGCTTGCCGTTGCCCGCGGCGTACTGGCTCGGCTGGCAGCCCTCGGGGGCGGCGCCGGAGAAGAGCTTGTCGCCGGTGGCGAGCTTGTGGACGGTGGTGGTGGCCATCCGGTTGACGGCGAAGACGTCGCCGGTGAGGGCGATGGAGACGGAGCCGCCGCCGTCGAAGAGGTTCTCCTTGGCGAGTTCCTTGGTCCATCCCTCCTTGCCGGCCTTCAGGTCGAAGAGCTTCATCTGGTTGCAGGTGGCGTTGGAGCCCTCGCCGTCCTTGAGGGCGAGGACGGTCTTGCCGTCGGCGGTGGTCTGCTCGGCCCAGCCGCAGATCTCCGTCTTGAAGTCGACCTTCCACTTCTCCTTGCCGTCGGTGACGGCGTAGGCGATGACGGACTTGCCGACGGTCTTGACGACGCTGTCGCCGGCCACCCACATCGCCGGGGCGGGGATGCCCGTGTCGCCGTCGGCCAGGAGCTTGGCCGTCTTGAGCCACAGCGCCTTGTCCTCGCCGGGCTTGCGGCCCGCGTTGAGGTCGGTCTGCTCGCCCATGCCGTTGCCGCTGCCGTCGCCCTTGTCCACGGACGGGGAGCCGGCCGGCTTGGGGTCGGCGGGCGCCGAGGGCTGCGCGGCGGGCTTCTTGGAATCGTCGTCACTCAGGAAGGTGAACCAGGCGCCGGTGCCGAGTACGAGGACGCCCGCGACGGCCGCGGCGACGATGACCGCGCCCTTGCGCCGGCCGCCCCGTCCGCCGGGGGCCGGCGGGCCGGGGGGCATCCCCGGCCCGGGCGGCGGGAAGCCGTACCCGCCCTGCTGGGCGAGCGGCTGCGGCACCGTGGGCGGCTGCTGCGCGTACGGGTTGGGGCCTTGCGGCGGGTAGCCGTAGCCCGGCTGCGGCGGTCCGGGCAGGTGCCCGTAACCGGAAGGGGACGGCGGCTGGTTCGGCGGCTGGGGCGGCTCGGTCATCAGCGCATACCTTCGGTTTCGGGCGGTGGGGGCGGTCCGGGAGATCGAAAAGAACCGACCCTTTGTATCACTCGTGGCCGGTACGCACCGGGCCGGTCGCACCCCTGTTCCCAAGGGAGGACCGGCCCGTGACACGGCCGTTATGCGTCCGGCCGACGTGTTCCGGGGCCCTCGCGGGCCCCCTGGACTCAGGCCTCCTCGGCCAGTTCCAGCCAGCGCATCTCCAAGTCGTCGCGCTCGGAGATCAGTTCCCGCAGCTCCGCGTCGAGCTTGGCGACCTTGTCGTAGTCGGTGGAGTGCTCGGCGATCTGGGCGTGCAGGTTCGTCTCGCGGTCCGACATCTTGTTGAGCTGCCGCTCGATCTTCTGGAGCTCCTTCTTCGCGGCGCGCGAGTCCCCGGAGGACGTCGACTTGGCGGCCGCGGCCGGGGCCGGCGCCGGGGCGGCGGCCTCGATCATCCGCTGGCGGCGCTCCAGGTACTCGTCCAGGCCGCGCGGCAGCATCCGCAGGCTCGCGTCGCCGAGCAGCGCCATCACCGTGTCGGTGGTGCGCTCGATGAAGAACCGGTCGTGGGAGATCACGATCATCGAGCCGGGCCAGCCGTCGAGGAGGTCCTCCAGCTGGGTGAGGGTCTCGATGTCGAGGTCGTTGGTGGGCTCGTCGAGGAAGAGGACGTTGGGCTCGTCCATCAGCAGGCGCAGGATCTGCAGCCGGCGCCGCTCGCCGCCGGAGAGGTCGCCGACCGGCGTCCACTGCTTCTCCTTGGTGAAACCGAACTGTTCGCACAGCTGGCCGGCCGTCATCTCGCGGCCCTTGCCGAGGTCGACGCGGTCGCGGACGCGCTGGACGGCCTCCAGGACGCGCAGCGAGGGGTCGAGCTCGCCGACCTCCTGGGAGAGGTAGGCCAGGCGCACGGTCTTGCCGACGGTGACGGAGCCTTCGGCGGGCTGGGCCTCGCCCTGGGTGCGGGCGGCCTCGGCGAGGGCCCGCAGCAGGGAGGTCTTGCCGGCGCCGTTGACGCCGACGAGGCCGACGCGGTCGCCGGGGCCGAGGTGCCAGGTGAGGTGCTTGAGCAGGGTCTTGGGGCCGGCCTGGACGGTGACGTTCTCCAGGTCGAAGACGGTCTTGCCGAGGCGGGCGTTGGCGAAGCGCATCAGCTCCGACTTGTCGCGCGGCTCCGGCACGTCGGCGATCAGCTCGTTGGCCGCCTCGATGCGGTAGCGGGGCTTGGAGGTGCGGGCGGGGGCGCCGCGGCGCAGCCAGGCCAGCTCCTTGCGCATCAGGTTCTGCCGCTTGGCCTCTTCGGTGGCGGCGATCCGCTCGCGCTCGGCGCGGGCGAAGACGTAGTCGCTGTAGCCGCCCTCGTACTCGAAGACGTCACCGCGCTGCACGTCCCACATGCGGGTGC
Source organism: Streptomyces sp. NPDC044002 (assembly GCF_056434525.1). Classification (NCBI taxonomy): domain Bacteria; kingdom Bacillati; phylum Actinomycetota; class Actinomycetes; order Kitasatosporales; family Streptomycetaceae; genus Streptomyces; species Streptomyces sp. NPDC044002. The sequence goes on along the minus strand of NZ_JBWKEZ010000011.1, from coordinate 64,507 downwards.
AGACCTGGTCGAGGAACCAGCGGTCGTGGGTGACGCAGACGAGGGCGGAGCGGCGGGCCTGGAGGTGGCCGGCCAGCCAGGAGATGCCCTCGACGTCGAGGTGGTTGGTGGGCTCGTCGAGGACGAGGAGGTCCTGGTCGGCCATGAGCAGCTTGGCGAGCGCGATGCGGCGGCGCTCGCCGCCGGACAGCGGGCCGATGACGGTGTCCAGGCCCTGGCCGAAGCCGGGCAGGTCCAGGCCGCCGAAGAGTCCGGTGAGGACGTCGCGGATCTTGGCGTTGCCGGCCCATTCGTGGTCGGCCATGTCGCCGATGATCTCGTGCCGGATGGTGGCGGCCGGGTCGAGGGAGTCGTGCTGGGTGAGCACGCCCATCTGCAGGCTGCCGCTCTGGGTGACGCGGCCGGAGTCGGGCTCCTCCAGCTTGGCCAGCATCCGGATCAGGGTGGTCTTGCCGTCGCCGTTGCGGCCGACGACGCCGATCCGGTCTCCCTCGGACACGCCGAGGGAGATGCCGTCGAGCAGGGTACGGGTGCCGTACACCTTGCTGACTGCCTCGACATTGACCAGATTGACGGCCATCAGACGCGCTCCAGGGAAAGGGTGTGGATCAGCCCCTCAGCCTAACCCTCCGGGCCGACGCGGAACGTTCCACCAGCCAGGCGCCCCCCACTGCCATGCCGATGGCGGCGGGTGCGGTCACCGGGAAGGCGATCAGGACGGCGGTGTGGCCCTCCAGGAGCCCGCCGAGGCCGGTCATGGACAGGCCGAGGATGCCCAGCAGGCACAGGGTGGTGCCCAGGGCGGCGGTGGGCCCGCTGCCGGGGGCCGCCTCCGCGGTCCGGGCCCGGGCGGCGGGCGGGGCGGCCTGGGCGGCGGGCGGGGCGGCCTGGGCGGCGGGCGGGGCGGCGGGTACCGCGGCCGGCGCCGGGCGGGGTGCCTCGAAGCGGCGGAAGCAGGCCACGAGCGCGGCCGTGAGGGCGGCGGCGAGCAGGATCCGCGGCGGCACCTGCGCCCACCAGGCGGCGGTGGCCGGTTCGGGCAGTGCCAGGCCGGCGGCGAGCTGGGCGGCGTACACGCCGAGCATGGCGGTGAGGTGCCACAGGAACGCGGTCATGGCGACGCCGTTGGCGGCGACGACCCCGCGCCATACCCGCGGCCGGGCCAGCCACGCCGTCGCGGGCCGCGCGAGCAGCTGGACCGCGCCGACCAGCCACATGCCGTGGCAGAGCAGGGCGAGGGTGGGCGGGGCCATGTTGGAGACCTTCTCCCCCGGCATCCCGACCATGGACAGCGGGTACGGTCCGGCCGCCACCAGCAGCACGGCCCCGGCGAGCCCGGCGGCGCCGAGGAGCGCGGGACGGGTGATGCGGCCGTCGGCGCGCAGGAAGCCGAGCTGGTGCACGGCGAGCCAGACGAAGGCGAAGTTCAGGAACTCCGCGTAGGGCGTGCCGAGCGCGAAGCGCAGTACGTCGACCAGGGCCGCGGCACCGGCCAGGGCGGCGAAGGCGCCCCAGCCCCAGCGGGCGTGCAGCCGCAGCAGCGGCGGGGTGAGGGCCACCATCGCCAGGTAGATCCCGATGAACCACAGCGGCTGCGTGACCATCCGCAGCGCGGCACCGGCCAGCCGGCCGCCGTCCGCCCCGGCGAGCTGCACGAGCAGTGCGAGCGCGGCCCAGACGAGGACGAACACCAGGGTGGGCCGCAGCAGCCGCTGGAGGCGGGCGCGCAGGAAGGCCGCGTAGACGGGCCGGCCCTCGCCGCGGCGTTCCAGCGAGCGGTACGACAGGGCGTGCGAGAACCCGCCGACGAAGAAGAACACCGGCATGACCTGGAGCCCCCAGGTGAGCACCTGGAGCGGGGGCACCAGCGCGAGCAGGTTCCCTATGCCGTCGGTGCTGACGGCGGCCATCAGCCAGTGCCCGCACACCACGGTGGCGAGCGAGGCGACCCGGAGCAGGTCCACGTACCGGTCGCGGGAGGCGGGCGTGGCGGCGGCCATGGCGCGTGCGCTGACTGTCATGCTCACTACGGTCGCGGGCGCGCCCGGTGCGGCGACAGGGCGCGGGTACTCATCCGCGCACTAGGTACCCGGCGCCCGTACCGTGCCCGGCACGCCCGCCGGCCGTGCGCCGTCCGTGCCCGGCGGCCGTGCCCGGGACGGCGCACGGCCAGGCCCGGCCGGGCACGGGACGGCGCCTCAGGAGACGGCCGTGGCCCCCGGCGCCGGGGAGGAGGTGACGCGGGTGGCGCGGCAGGTGCCGGAGGCCTCCAGCGCGGCGGCGACCTTCGCGGCCGACTCCGCGTCCCGGACCAGGAACGCCGTCGTCGGCCCCGACCCGGACACCAGCCCGGCCAGCGCCCCCGCGTCGGCGCCCGCCGCGAGGGTGGCGGCCAGCTGCGGGCGCAGCGACAGCGCGGCGGCCTGGAGGCCGTTCGAGCCGGGCAGTACGGCGGCCAGCGCGTCGGCGTCACCGGAGGCGAGGGCCGCGAGCAGCGCCGGGGAGGCCTCGGGGGCGGGCACGTCCGTACCGGCGGTCAGCCGGTCGAACTCGCGGAACACCGCCGGGGTGGACAGGCCGCCGTCGGCGACCGCGAACACCCAGTGGAACCGGCCGGCGTCCACGGGGGTCAGGAACTCGCCGCGGCCGGTGCCGAGCGCGGCGCCGCCCACGAGGCTGAAGGGGACGTCGCTGCCCAGTTCCGCGCAGATCTCCAGGAGCTCCTCGCGCGGGGTGTCCAGCTTCCACAGCAGGTCGCACGCCAGCAGCGCGCCCGCCCCGTCGGCGCTGCCGCCGGCCATGCCGCCGGCGACGGGGATGTTCTTCGCGATGTGGAGGTGGACGGCAGGCTCGATGCCGGCCCGGGCCGCGAGCAGCTCGGCGGCGCGGGCCGCGAGGTTGCTGCGGTCCAGCGGCACCTGGTCGGAGTCGGGGCCCTCGCAGGTCACCGTCAGCGCGTCGGCCGGGGTCGCGGTGACCTCGTCGAACAGGGAGACGGCCAGGAAGACGTTGGCGAGGTCGTGGAAGCCGTCGGGGCGGGCGGCGCCCACCGCCAGCTGGACGTTGACCTTCGCGGGGACGCGTACCGTCACGCTCGCGCTCACAGCGCGGGCCTCTCGACGGCGGGCTTGTGCTCGGCGATCGCGGCGAACTCCTCGACCGTCAGGGACTCGCCGCGGGCCAGCGGGGAGACGCCGGCGGCGGTCAGCGCCTGCTCGGCGGCGGCGGCCGATCCGGCCCAGCCGGCGAGCGCGGCGCGCAGGCCCTTGCGGCGCTGCGCGAACGCGGCGTCGACGACCGCGAACACCTCGGCCTTGGAGGCGGTGGTCTTCACCGGCTCGGTGCGGCGCACGAGGGAGACGAGTCCGGAGTCGACGTTCGGCGCGGGCCAGAAGACGTTGCGGCCGATGGCCCCGGCGCGCTTGACGTCCGCGTACCAGGCGGCCTTGACCGAGGGGACCCCGTACACCTTGTTGCCGGGGCGGGCGGCGAGCCGGTCGGCGACCTCGGACTGCACCATGACCAGGGTCCGCTCGATGCTCGGGAAGCGGTCGAGCATCGTGAGCAGGACCGGCACGGCCACGTTGTAGGGGAGGTTGGCGACGAGCGCGGTCGGCGCCGGGCCGGGCAGCTCGGTGACGAGCATCGCGTCGGAGTGGACCAGCGCGAACCGGTCCTTCTTGTGCGGCATCCGCGCCTCGATGGTGGCGGGCAGCGCGGCGGCGAGGATGTCGTCGATCTCGACGGCGGTCACCCGGTCGGCGGCCTCCAGCAGCGCGAGCGTCAGCGAGCCGAGGCCCGGTCCGACCTCCACGACCACGTCGTCCGGACGCACCTCGGCGGTGCGCACGATCCGGCGCACCGTGTTGGCGTCGATGACGAAGTTCTGGCCCTTCTGCTTCGTCGGGCGGACGCCGAGGACGGCGGCCAGCTCTCGGATGTCGGCCGGCCCGAGGAGGGCGTCGGAAGGGACCTCGGAGGTCTCGTGGGGCTGCTGCTCTGCGGTGCTCACCGCTCAAGCCTACGGCCGCAGTGCGGCCACGGACTCGCCCCCCGCTGCACGTAGAGCTTCTTCGCCCGGTACGTCTGCTCCGAGGCGGGCGCGTCCTGCGGGCGGCCGCTGCCGCCGAGGGCCTGCCAGGTGCTCACGTCGAACTGGTAGAGGCCGCCGTAGGTGCCGGACGGGTCGGTGGCGGAGGGGCGGCCGCCGGACTCGCACTGGGCCAGCGCGGACCAGTTGAGGCCGTCGGCGCCGGCGACGGAGGTGGGCAGCGGCTTGGTGCCGACCAGGACCCGCTGGCTGACGGGCTCCCGGACGACCTCCTCGGCGATCTTCCGGGGCTGCTGGCGGACCCCGTTGACGGTGCGCAGGGCGTACGTGACCCGGCGGGCCCCGGGGCGGCCGACGCGCTCGACGACCTCGGTGCCGGCGAAGAGCCCGGCGTCCTCGACGCGTTCGGTCTCGTAGGGGATGCGTTCCTCGCGGACTTCGCGGGTGCCGGTGATGCGCAGCACGGTGACGGTCTGGCCGTCGCGGGGGAAGGAGTCCGGGGGGACGGAGGTGGTGTCCTGGCCGTGGAGGGTGATGCCGGCCTGGTCGAGGGCTTCCTTGACGGTGGCGGCGTTGGTGCGGATGGTGCGTTCGCGGCCGTCGGCCATGAAGGTGACGCCGCGTTCGGTGCGCACGCCCAGGGTGAGGCCGGAGCGGGGGACGGTGGCGGTGCGGGGGGCGGAGAGGAAGGCGCCCTCGACGCGGACGCCGAGCTGGCGCAGGGCGCCGTCGACGGTGCGTGCGGTGGTCCACACCTGGCGGGTGGTGCCGTCGAGGGTGAGGCGCAGGGGGCGGCCGTAGCGGACGACGACCTGCTGGCCGTCGTCGAGGGCGGAGCCGGGGGCGGGGGCGACGAGGTCGTGGGGGCCGACGCCGAGGCCTTCGGATGCGAGGAGTTCGTCGACGTTCCCGGCGAAGGTGTGGAGGGTGCGGGGCACTCCGTCGACGGTGAGGCGGACGGCCTTGTCGGCGGCGACGAAGGCGGTGGTGCCGCCGGCCAGGAAGGCGACGACGAGGGCTTGCGGGACGATGCGCCGCCAGCTGTCGCGGGAGGGGGCGGCGGCGCGGCCGGCCGGGGCGGGGGCGGAGGCGGGGGCGGAGCGCCTGCGGCGGCCGGATCCGGCGCCGGGGGCCGGGGCCGGGGCCGGGGCCGGGGCCGGCGGTGGCGGGGGTTCCGCGGTGGTGGCGCGGCGGCGGCCGCCGGCGGGGGCGGCCGCGCGGCGGCGGGCGGCCCGGCGGCCCTCGCCGCGGGGGGCGGGGACCTGCGGCTCGGGGGCGGCGGCGCCGTACGGGTCCGCGGGCGGGTCCGCGTACGTCTCCTCGTGCGGCGGCGCGTCGTACGGGTCGGCGTACGGGCCCGCGTACGGGGCGTCGTGCGGGTCCGGGCCGGGGGCGGTGTCCGGCCACGGGGCACGGCGGTGACTGCCCTGCGTTTCGCTCACGTCGCTCGCTCCACTGGTCCGGCCCCCGGCTGCTCGGGCACGGCACCCTAGCGGCAGGGGGCATCACGCACCAAAGCCGTTCGACTACCCAGCGTGTCGGGCGAACTGCTGCGCGAAGGACGGGGTGGAGCGGGGCCGGCGGCGGGTCAGTAGTCGAAGGCGCGCGCGGTGTTGGCGGCGAGGGCGGTGGCCATGGCGTCCTCGTCGATGCCGCGGACCGCGGCCATGGCGCGGACCGTCAGCGGAATGAGGTACGGGGCGTTGGGCCGTCCGCGGTAGGGCGCGGGGGTGAGGTACGGGGCGTCGGTCTCCACCAGCACCAGTTCCAGCGGGGCCACGGCGAGGGCCTCGCGCAGCGGCGCGGCGTTCTTGAAGGTGACGGTCCCGGCGAAGGACATGTAGTAGCCGGCGGCGGCGCACTCGCGGGCCATCTCGGCGTCGCCGGAGTAGCAGTGGAAGACGGTGCGCTCGGGGGCGCCCTCCTCGCGCAGCACGCGCAGGACGTCGGCGTGGGCGTCGCGGTCGTGGATGACGAGGGCCTTGCCCTGCCGCTTGGCGATCTCGATGTGGGCCCGGAAGGAACGCTCCTGCGCGGCCATCCCCTCGGGGCCGGTGCGGAAGTAGTCCAGGCCGGTCTCGCCGACCGCCTTGACGTGGTCCAGTGCGGCCAGCGCCTCGATCTCGGCGAGCGCGTCGTCGAGCGCGCCCTGTCCGCCCCCGGGGCGGGCGCCCTGCCGAGACCATCCGTCGGGGTCGCCGTGGACGATGCGGGGGGCCTCGTTCGGGTGGAGCGCCACGGCGGCGTGGACGTTGGCGTACGCGGCCGCCGTCTCGGCGGCCCAGCGCGAGCCCTTCACGTCGCAGCCCACCTGGACGACGGTGGTCACGCCCACGGACGCGGCCTTCGCGAGGCCCTCCTCGACGGTGCCGGACTGCATGTCGAGGTGGGTGTGCGAGTCGGCCACCGCCACCCGCAGCGGCTCGGGCAGCGGGGGCGGGACGTCCTTCGACGCGGCCTTGGCGGCGGCGGCCGGGGAGGAGGGGCTAGAGCTCATGAGCCGATCTTATGACCGCCCTCGCGAGGGCTCCTACGACCGCCCGAAGAAGCGGAGGAGGCGCGACAGCGGCCCGCGGCGCCGCTCGGACGCGTCCACGGCCACCGGCCCCGGCGAGTCGTGCGACGGCGTCCGGCGCTGCTTCGGCGGGCGGGGGGCGTTCTCGCCGGCCGGTACGGGGCCGGCGATCCCGGGGGCGATGCGGTGGTGGTAGAGCCGGTCGATCGTGCCGAGCACCGTGGAGACCTGGCCCGCGCGCATGATCCGTACGACGTGTCCGCCGCAGTTGAGGCAGGTCGGGTTCGACAGCGGGGACGGGACCCGCTCGCCGTTCACCGTGTACATGATGAACGGCTCGCCCTTGCCGTCGACGTGGTGCTCTATCGCGTACGCCTGCTCCCAGCCGTAGCCGCACTTCATGCACGCGAACGAGTAAGCCTCGTGCACGGTCTGCACGCCGGAGGTGGGAACGGGTGCCGGTGCCGCGGCCGTGACGGGTACCGGGGTGTCTGCGATCTCACTCATGCCAGCTCCTCTTGTTCCACTGGTGCCATTGCCAGTGGACGCCTCTTCGGGCGGGAGCGCATCAGGCCCTGTCCAGTAATGGACGGTCCTTGGCCGAGTCATGCCCAAAGGGGCCGGTGCGCGGTCTGAGCTTTGCTTTTCAGGTTAGCTCTTTACCGACCTACGGCATCTTTTGTGTCGCGTTCTTTGCCGCGACGACCGCGTCGAAGACCTCTCGCTTGGGTACGCCGGCCTCTGCCGCGACCGCCGCGATGGCCTCCTTGCGGCGCTCGCCGGCCTCCTCGCGCACGCGCACGCGGCGCACCAGCTCCTCGTCGTCGACGTCGCCGGGCGCGGCCGCGGGGGCGCCCTCCACCACGATGGTGATCTCGCCGCGCACGCCCTCGGCCGCCCACGCGGCGAGGTCGCCGAGTCCGCCGCGCTTGACCTCCTCGTAGGTCTTGGTCAGCTCGCGGCACACGGCGGCCCGCCGGCCGGCGCCGAACACCTCGGCCATGGCCGCCAGGGTGTCGTCCAGCCGGTGCGGGGCCTCGAAGTAGACGAGGGTGCGCCGCTCGCCCTCCACCTCGCGGAGCCGGCCCAGGCGCTCGCCCGCCTTGCGCGGCAGGAAGCCCTCGAAGCAGAAGCGGTCCACCGGCAGCCCGGACAGGGCGAGCGCGGTGAGCACGGCGGACGGCCCGGGCACGGCCGTGACCTTGATGTCCTTCTCGACGGCGGCGGCGACCAGCCGGTAGCCGGGGTCGGAGACCGAGGGCATCCCGGCGTCGGTCACCAGCAGCACCCGCCGGCCGGCCTCCAGGGCCTCGACCAGTTCGGGGGTGCGGGCGGACTCGTTGCCCTCGAAGTACGACAGGACGCGCCCGGTGGTGTGCACACCGAGCCCCTGGGTCAGCCGGCGCAGCCGCCGGGTGTCCTCGGCGGCGATCACGTCGGCCCGCTCCAGCTCGGCCGCGAGCCGGGGCGGGGCGTCGGCGAGATCACCGATGGGGGTCCCGGCGAGGACGAGTACGCCGTGGGAGGAGGAGGCTTCGGCACCGCGGGGCTGTTCAGCTGTCACCGGCCCATCCTCTCATTGGGGCTCGTGGGGGCTGGGGCTCCACAGGGGCGTTCCCTACGATGATCCGGTGACCAGTACCGCGACGCCGCCGCCCAGCCCCGCGGGGGCCCCGCCCGTCCGGCCGGGCGGAGGCGACTCCGACTACGAGCCGCCCGTGTGGCTGCGCCGCCTGCGCGGGTTCGGCTACGCGCCGGCCGCACCGGTGACCGACGTCCGCACCCGCCTCGTGCCCCCGTACGCCCGGCCGTCCGCGCAGCTGTGGACGGCGCTCGGCATCCCCGAGTCCGGCCGGCGGACCTGGCAGCGGGTGATGGCCTGGGCGGGGCCGCTGCTGGTCACGCTGGTGGCGGGGGTGCTGCGGTTCACGCACCTGGGCAGCCCCAAGGCGGTGATATTCGACGAGACGTACTACGCCAAGGACGCGTGGGCCACCATCAGGCAGGGCTACGAAGCCAGCTGGCCCAAGGATGTCGACAAGTCGATCCTGGCGAATCCCGACGCGGTACCGCTCCCCCTGGATCCCGGCTACGTCGTGCACCCGCCCGTCGGCAAATGGGTGATCGGCCTCGGCGAGTGGATGTTCGGCTTCACCCCCTTCGGCTGGCGGTTCATGACGGCGCTGCTCGGCACCCTCTCGGTGCTGATGGTCTGCCGCATCGGCCGGCGGCTCTTCCGCTCCACCTTCCTCGGCTGCCTGGCGGGCGCGCTGCTGGCGGTCGACGGGCTGCACCTGGTGATGAGCCGGACCGCACTGCTCGACCTGGTCCTGATGTTCTTCGTCCTGGCGGCCTTCGGGGCGCTGGTCGTCGACCGGGACAAGGCGCGCGCCAGACTCGCCGCCGCCCTGCCCGTCGACGACGAGGGCCGCGCCCACCCCGACGTCACGGTCGCCGAGACCCTGCGGCTGGGCTGGCGCCCGTACCGGCTGCTGGCCGGCGTCTGCCTCGGCCTGGCCTTCGGCACCAAGTGGAACGGCCTCGTCGTCCTGGCCTTCTTCGGGATCCTCACCGTCCTGTGGGACGCGGCCGCGCGCCGCACCGCCGGCGCGGGCGCCCCGTACGCGGCGATGCTGCGCCGCGACGCGCTGCCCGGCTTCCTGTCGACGGTGCCGGTGGCGATCGCCGTGTACCTGGCCTCGTGGACGGGCTGGATCCTCAGCCCGGACGACGGCAAGGGCGGCTACTTCCGTGACTGGGCCGCCAAGTACGACCAGAACAGCCCGCTGTCCTTCCTCCCCGAGTGGCTGCGCAGCCTGTGGCACTACGAGACGGAGGTCTACAAGTTCCACGTGGGCCTGACCTCCGGCCACACCTACGAGTCGAACCCGTGGAGCTGGCTGGTCCTGGGCCGGCCCGTCTCCTACTTCTACGAGTCCCCCGCGCCCGGCACCGACGGCTGCCCGGCGTCCGAGGCCGGCAAGTGCGCCCGCGAGGTGCTGGCCCTCGGCACGCCGCTGCTGTGGTGGGCGGGCTGCTTCGCGCTGCTGTACGTGCTGTGGCGGTGGTTCTTCCGCCGCGACTGGCGGGCGGGCGCGATCGCGTGCGCGCTGGGCGCCGGCCTGCTGCCCTGGTTCAACTACCAGGAGCGGACCATCTTCTACTTCTACGCGGTGGTCTTCGTCCCCTACCTGTGCCTGGCGGTGGCGATGCTGGTGGGCGCCCTGCTGGGCCCGGCGGGCTCCTCGGAGCGGCGGCGCACGGTGGGCGCGATCGGCGCGGGCGTCCTCGTCCTCCTGATCATCTGGAACTTCATCTATTTCTGGCCGATCTACACCGGCCAGACCCTGCCCATGGACTCGTGGCGTGGCCGGATGTGGCTGGACACCTGGATCTGACCCATTACTGAGAGGTAAGGTCCCCTCACAGGTTCTTTGAACATGTTCAGAGAACGGGGGCTCCTGGGGAGGGGACGCAGTGAACGGGGCGGCGAAGGGTGCCATCGTCGGCGGGGTGTTCCTCGCGATGGCCGGCGGCACCGCGTACGGGGTGTACGCACTGGTCGGGGACGCCGGCAACGGCGGCGCGGGCGACCGAGGCACGAAGAGCAGCGCGGCGACCGCCGCGAAGGGGAGCGGGCCGGTCACCGAGAAGGAGGCCGCCGCCACCGCGAAGGCCTTCCTCGCCGCATGGGCGGCGGGCGACGACGCCACGGCCGCCGCGCTGACCAACAACACACAGGCCGCGCAGACCGCAGTGGCCGACTACCGGGCCAAGGCGATGGTGTCCAAGGCCGTCATCACCCCCGGCGCGGCGGAGGGCGCCTCGGTACCGTTCAAGGTCGAGGCCGAGATCAGCCACCAGGGCACGGCCAAGCCCCTCGTCTACGACTCCCGCCTGACTGTCGTGCGCGGCGTCGAGACCGGCAAGGCGCTCGTCGACTGGCAGCCCTCGGTGATCCACCCGGAGCTCCAGAAGGACGAGAAGCTGCGCGCGGGCACTCCGGCCAGCCCGCCGGTCAAGGCCGTCGACCGCAACGGCAAGGAACTGACGCCCGAGCAGTACCCGTCGCTGCGGCCGGTCCTGGACTCGCTGCGCAAGACCTACGGGGAGAAGACCGGCGGCACGCCCGGCGTCGAGCTGTGGATCGAACCGGCGGCCCAGGACGCGCCGAAGCGGAGCCTGCTGACCCTGGTGGAGGGCAAGCCGGGGCAGCTCCGGACCGTGCTGGACGCCGACGTGCAGGCGGCGGCGGAGAAGGCCGTCGCCCAGCACCCGGAGGCCTCCGTGGTAGCCGTCCAGCCGAGCACCGGCGACATCCTGGCGGTGGCGAACCACCGCAGGGACGGCTTCAACGCCGCGATGCAGGGCCGGCGGGCACCCGGCTCGACCATGAAGATCGTGACGGCGGCGATGCTGCTGGAGAAGGGTCTGGTGGCGGCCGACCGCCCGGCGGACTGCCCGCAGAGCGTCTCGTGGGACGGCAAGGTCTTCCACAACCTGAACAACTTCTCGCTCAAGGGCCAGCCCTTCTCGACCAGCTTCGCCAAGTCCTGCAACACCGCCTTCATCGGCCTGATCGACGAGGTGCACGACAACGGCGCGCTGCCGCGGACCGCCAAGGAGGCCTTCGGCATCGGGCTGGACTGGAAGACCGGCATCCCGTCCCAGGACGGCAGCGTGCCGGTGGCCTCCGGCCCGGCGGCGGCCGCGGAGTACATCGGCCAGGGCGCGATCCAGATGAACCCGCTGAACGTCGCGTCGATCACGGCGACCGCCCGGACCGGGGTGTTCCGGCAGCCGGTGCTGGTGAAGGCCTCGCTGGACGGCCGCGCCCTGGCAGCGGCCCCGCGCGCGCTGGCACCGGGGGTGTCGGCGCAGCTGGTGAAGATGATGAAGCAGGCCGCCGGCCCCGGCGGCACAGCGGCGGGCGCCATGTCCTCCGTGGGCGGCTCCGACAAGGGCGCGAAGACCGGCTCGGCGGAGGTCGACGGAGCGGCGGCCCCGGACAGCTGGTTCACGGGCTTCCGGGGCGACGTGGCAGCGGCCGCCATGGTCGAAGGCGGCGGCCACGGCGGCGACTCGGCGGGCCCCATCGTCGCCACGGTCCTGAACGCCTCCTGACGGGGGCGGGGGCCGGGGCCGGGCGCCAGGGGCCGGCGGCACCGGAGTAAACGCGTGGCCCCGGCCTCCGCCCAGCGCTAGCGTCCCGGCATGACGACCAGCACCCCGCACCCCCTCTTCGCCCGGGCCCTCACCGAGCTGGGCCTCGACCTCGACGTCCGGGCCTTCCCCGAAGGGACCCGTACGGCCGCCGACGCCGCCGCCGCGATCGGCTGCGAACTCAGCCAGATCGTGAAGTCGCTGATCTTCGCGGCGGACGGGGTCCCGGTGCTGGTCCTCATGGACGGCGCCTCCCGGGTCGACGTCGAGGCCGTCCGGCGTCAACTCGGCGCCGCGAAAGTCACCCGCGCCGACGCCGCGCTCGTCCGCGAGACCACCGGCTACGCCATCGGCGGCGTCCCGCCCTTCGGCCACCGCACCCGCACCCGGGTGCTGGCCGACCGCTCACTCCTGGAGCACGACGTGGTCTGGGCCGCCGCCGGCACCCCGCACACCGTCTTCCCCATGGCCCCGAAGGAGCTCATCGAGCACGCCGCGGCCGCGCTGGCCGACGTACGCGAAGGCGCCTGACCGCACCCGGCCGCCCCGCAACCGCCCCACGGCGTCAGAGGCAGGACCGCAGCGCCCGCACCAGCGCCTGCGCGCGCGGGTCGGCGGTGACCGACTTGGCGTGGGCGTTGGTGACGTAGCCGAAGCCGATCCCCGCCTCCGGGTCCGCGAAGGCCAGCGACCCGCCCCGCCCCGGATGGCCGAAGGAGGCCTGCGACAGCAGCGGGGACGCCGCACCGTGCAGCATGTAGCCCGGGCCGAACCGGGTGTTCACGACCAGCACCCGGTCCGGCCCGGACGCGAACTCCGTGCCGGCCAGCGCGGTGGTGGCGGGGGTGAAGATCCGCGCCCCGTCCTCCACCACGCCGATGGTCGCCCCGTAGAAGCGGGCCAGGGCGCGCGCCGTGCCGATTCCGGCGGAACCGGGGAGTTCGGCCGCCTGGTAGACGGGGTCGTTCTCGTCCGGCTGGGGGTCGATGGCCGCGAAGGCGCGCCGGGTGAGGGAGTCCGGGTCGGCGTACGCCTCGGAAACGTTTCTCCTCGGCCGGGTCTTCAGCAGCCCCGCGCTCGCCGGCGGCTCCACCGGCGCCACCCGGCCCACCCTCGGCACCTCGCTCTCCGGCAGGCCTATCCAGAAGTCCAGCCCCAGCGGCTCGGCGATCTCCTCCGCGAGGATCCCGCCGACGGTGCGGCCCGTCGCCCGCAGCACCAGCTCGGAGACCAGCCAGCTGAAGGTCTGCGCGTGGTAGCCGTGCTCGGTGCCCGGTTCCCAGAAGGCCCGCTGCGCGGCGACCGCACGCGCCCCGCTCACCCCGTCGGCGGCCTGCGCCGTGGTGAGCCCCCGGTCCAGCGCGGGCACGCCGGCCTGGTGGGCGAGGAGGTGGCGGACCAGCGTCCGGTCCTTGCCGCCGGCCTTGAACTCGGGCCAGTACGAGCCCACCGGCGCGTCCAGGTCCAGCAGTCCGCGCTGGTGCAGGAGCAGCGGGACGGCGGCGGCCACGCCCTTGGTGGCGGAGCGCACGATCGTCGCGGTGTCCTCGGTCCAGGGCCCGGCGGCGTCGCCGTCGGCGTCCTTCGTGCCGCCCCACAGGTCGACGACCTTGCGGCCGTCCCGGTACACGGCCACGGCCGCACCCCGGTCCCCGAGGACCTCGAAGTTGCGCGCGAAGGCGTCTCTGACGGGCTCGAAGCCCTCGGTCACCACACCCTGGATGTTCACGAGGAGGCCAACAACCATCGGCCGCCCCTTATGCCGCCGACGGCGCGCGTCCGGTGCCCGGACCACGGCCCCACACACCGCCGGCTAATGCCACATCGTCACGCCGTGACATTAGCCGCCCGTGTCGATCGCCTCGCCGCCGGGCTGCGCCGCCCTACGCCGCCGCCACCGATCGCGGGTCGAAGCCGAACGGCAGCTCCAGCCGGTGCTCCCGCATCAGCGCGTCGTCGCACAGCAGGTCGCTGGTGCGGCCGTCGGCGGCGATGACGCCCTCGCTCAGGATCACCGAGCGCGGGCAGAGCTCCAGCGCGTACGGCAGGTCGTGGGTCACCATCAGCACCGTCACGTCCAGTGAGCGCAGGATGTCGGCGAGCTCGCGCCGCGAGGCCGGGTCCAGGTTGGAGGAGGGCTCGTCCAGGACGAGGATCTCCGGCCGCATCGCCAGTACGGTCGCCACCGCCACCCGCCGGCGCTGGCCGAAGGACAGGTGGTGCGGGGGCCGGTCGGCGAAGCCGGCCATGCCGACCAGTTCGAGCGCCTCGCGGACCCGCTCCTCCAGTTCGGCGCCCCGCAGGCCGGCCGCCGCCGGGCCGAAGGCCACGTCCTCCCGCACGGTCGGCATGAACAGCTGGTCGTCGGGGTCCTGGAAGACGATGCCCACCCGGCGCCGGATCTCGGCGAGGTTCCGCTTCTCCACGGGCAGCCCGGCCACGCTGACCGAGCCGACCCCGCCGCCGAGGATGCCGTTGAGGTGCAGCACGAGGGTGGTCTTCCCCGCGCCGTTGGGGCCGAGCAGCGCGACCCGCTCCCCGCGTCCGACGGTGAGGTCGACCCCGAAAAGGGCCTGGTGCCCGTCGGGGTAGGCGTAGGCGACCCCGGACACCTCCAGGGAGGGCGCCGAGGAGGCCGAGGAGGAAGAGGAAGCGGAGGCGGAGGCGGAGGCGGAGGCGGAAGGAGACGTCACAGCGTCCATCCCATCAGACAGACGGCGAGCGCCGTCACGGGGAGCACGGCCGAGTACGCCCACTGGGCGCGGGTGGCCGTGACGTCGTCGATGACCGGCATGGAACCGGCGTAGCCGCGGCTGACCATGGCGAGGTACACCCGCTCGCCGCGTTCGTAGGAGCGGATGAAGAGGGCGCCGGCCGTCTTGGCGAGCACCCCCCAGTGCCGGACGCCGCGCGCCTCGAACCCGCGCGAGCGGCGGGCGATGGACATGCGGCGCAGCTCGTCGGTGATGACGTCGCCGTACCGGATCATGAAGGAGGCGATCTGGACGAGCAGCGGCGGCAGCTTCAGCCGCTGGAGCCCGAGCAGCAGGGCGCGCAGTTCGGTGGTGGAGGCGAGCAGTACGGAGGCGGCCACGCCGAGGGTGCCCTTGGCCAGGACGTTCCAGGCGCCCCAGAGGCCGGAGACGCTCAGGGACATGCCGAGCACCTCCACCCGTTCGCCCTGGGACACGAAGGGCATGAGCACGGCGAAGAGTACGAACGGCACCTCGATCAGCATCCGCCGCAGCATGAAGCCCGCGGGGATCCGGGCCGCCGCCGCGACGGCGGCGATGAGGACCGCGTACCCGGCGAAGGCCCACATGGCCTCGCGCGGGGTGGACACGACGACGACCACGAACGCGAACGTCGCGGCGATCTTGCAGTGCGGCGGCAGCTCGTGCACGGGCGAGTGCCCGTGCCGGTAGAGCTTGTGCGCGTGGCCGGCCCCCATGTCAGCCGGCCGTCGGGGCGGCCGTGGACGTCGCGGTCAGGTCCTGGGCGCGGCGGCGGCGAACGGCCCAGAACACGCCGGTGCCGACGGCGACGGTCGCGCCGACGCCGATGACGCCCGCGAGGCCGCCGGACAGCCGGGCGTCGGAGACGTCCTTGACGCTGTAGTCGGCGAGCGGCGAGTCCGCGGCGGCGTGTTCCTCGACCTTGGTGTCGATGCCCTTGTCGGCGGCGACCTTCTCCAGGCCGTCGGGGCTGGCGGAGGCGTAGAAGGAGACGAAGCCGGCCAGGACGAGGGCGGTGGCCAGGCCGGCCAGCCAGAGCTTGCGGGTGGAGCGGGCGGCGGCCGGCACCGGGGTGGCGGCGGGTGCGGGGGCGTCGACCAGTTCGCCGCCGACGCGCAGCTTGAGCGGGGTGGTCAGTCGGCGCGCGCCGTGCACCAGGTCGGGGCGTACGGCGATCACGGCGCCGACGGTCGCGGCGGTGATGGCCGCCTCGCCGATGCCGATGAGGACGTGGACGCCGACCATGGCGGTGACGACCTTGCCGATCGGGACGTCGGTGGTGCCGCCAAGGGCGTAGAGGAGGGTGAAGGCTGCGGCCGCGGCGGGCACGGAGAGCAGTGCTCCGGCGAAGGCGGCGACGGTGACCGAGCGGCGGCCGGCGGGCAGCAGCTTGAGGAGGCCGCGGAAGACGGCGTAGGCGACGACCACGGTCACCACGGCCATGTTGAGGACGTTGACGCCGAGCGCGGTCAGGCCGCCGTCGGCGAAGAGGATGCCCTGCATCAGCAGGACGACGGACACGCAGAGCACGCCGGTGTACGGGCCGACGAGTATGGCGGCGAGCGCACCTCCGAGGAGGTGGCCGCTGGTGCCGGCGGCGACCGGGAAGTTCAGCATCTGCACGGCGAAGATGAAGGCGGCGACGAGGCCGGCCAGCGGGGCGGTGCGCTCGTCGAGCTCGCGGCGGGCGCCGCGCAGGCTGACCGCGACAGCGGCGGCGGCCGCTACTCCTGCGGCCACCGAGACGGGTGTGTTGATGAATCCGTCGGGCACATGCATGGAGTAGCTCCGCATCCTCTTTCTCGCACAAGTCTTTAACCGTTCAAGAGTAGTGCCCAGTTGCAAACCGTTGGCAAGAGCAGCGAGGTCACAAATAGATCCGTGCGGTTTCGTCGGAATGTGCGAGGCTGGACGGACAAACGGACGTAAATGTTCCGATTAGAGGAGTCTTGTCGATGTCAGCCACCGCCGAGAATCCAGCAGCCACCGCCACCGCGACCGCCGTCGAAGAGCGGGTGCGCGCCCGCGTGATCACCGACGACCCCCTCTACCGGGCCATTCCGGTGGCCCTGCGCTTCACCCCCGCCGAGCCGCTGGCCGTGCGCGTCGTCTTCCCCGCCGAGCTGTCCCCCGAGGACACCGACAACGAGTGGGTGTTCCCCCTGGCCCTCTTGGAGGCCGGCCTGCTGGCCCCGTCCGGGAGCGGGGACGTACGCGTCTGGCCGTGCGGGCGCGTGCAGGCGGTACTGGAGTTCCACTCTCCCGAGGGAGTCGCCGTCCTCCAGTTCGACAGCGCCGCGCTGCGCCGCTTCCTGCGCCGCACGTACGCCACCACCCGGACGGCGTAGCGGAACGCCACCGGCCCCGCACCTGGGGTTCCAGGTGCGGGGCCGGCGTTCGACAGGTGTGACTTTCCGGGCCCGATGTTGACCCGGAGTGTTGACCCCGGGTGGCAGCCCAGGCGGACCAGGGGGCCCGGGCCGCCACGGCCCTCGCGTGCGGCTCAGGCGTTGACGAGCTCGCGCTGCTTGTCGGGGTCCTCCGGCGAACCGGCGTCGGCACCGGACTCACCCAGGTGCTTGCGCAGGCTCTCGCCCTCCACGTCCACGTTGGGCAGGATCCGGTCGAGCCACTTCGGCAGCCACCAGGCCTTGTGGCCGAGCAGCGCCAGCACCGCCGGCACGATGGCCATGCGGACCACGAAGGCGTCGAAGAGGACGGCGACGGCCAGGCCGAAGCCGATCATCTTCACCATCGAGTCGCTGGCGCCGAGGAAGCCGGAGAACACGGCGATCATGATGACGGCGGCGGCCACGACCACGCGGGCGCTGTACTGGAAGCCGGTCACCACGGCCTGGCCCGGCCGCTCGCCGTGGACGTACGCCTCACGCATGCGGGTGACCAGGAAGACCTCGTAGTCCATGGCCAGGCCGAAGACCACGCCCACCATGAAGATCGGCATCATCGACATGATCGGACCGGTCTGCTCCACGCCGAAGAGCGAGCCGAGCCAGCCCCACTGGAAGACCGCGACGACCGCGCCGAGGGCCGCGACCACCGACAGCAGGAAGCCGAGCGCCGCCTTGAGCGGGACCAGGATGGAGCGGAAGACCAGCATCAGCAGCAGGAAGGCGAGGCCGACGACGAGCGCCAGGTAGGGCAGCAGCGCGTCGTTCATCTTCTGCGAGAAGTCGATGTTCATCGCGGTCTGGCCGCTGACGAACACGTCCTTGCCGTTGCCCTCGCGGATCTTGTGGACCAGGTCCTCGGTCTCGGTGGAGGACGGCCGGTCCTTCGGGATCACGCTGACGATCGCGGCGTCCTTGGCCTCGTTCTGGAGCGGGGGCATCACTGCCGCCACCCCGTCCAGGCCCTTGATCCGGTCGGCGGTGCGGTCGGCCAGCGCCTTGTCGCCGTCGACGACCACCATCAGCGGACCGTTGAAGCCGGGGCCGAAGCCCTCGGAGAGCATGTCGTACGCCTTGCGCTGGCTGGTGGACACCGGCTTGGAGCCGTCGTCCGGCAGGCCCATCTCCAGCTTGGTCGCCGGGATCGCGATCGCGCCGAGGCCGATCACACCGGCCAGCAGCACCACGACCGGGCGGCGCAGCACGAAGCGCGCCCAGCGGGTGCCGCCGTTGGCCTTGGGCTCGGCGCCGGCCGGGCGGCCCTTGCCGAACAGCTTGCTCTTCTGGCCGGCGGGCAGCACCTTCTTGCCCGCGAAGCCGAGGATCGCGGGGACGAGCGTCAGGGCGACGAGTACCGCGATGACCACCGTTCCGGCGGCGGCGACACCCATCTTCGTCAGCATCGGGATGTTGACGACGGCCAGGCCCACCAGGGCGATGACCACGGTCAGACCGGCGAAGACCACGGCGGAGCCGGCGGTTCCGGCGGCGCGGCCGGCGGCCTCGTCGCGCTCGCGGCCCTCGGCGAGCTCCGCGCGGTAGCGGGAGACGATGAAGAGCGCGTAGTCGATGCCGACCGCGAGGCCGATCATCATCGCGAGGGTGGAGGTGGTGGAGCCGAGGTCCAGGACGTTGGCGAGCGCGGTGATCGAGGACACGCCGATGCCGACGCCGATCAGCGCGGTCAGCAGCGGCAGCCCGGCGGCGACCAGCGAGCCGAAGGTGATGACGAGGACGATGCCGGCGACCAGGATGCCGATGGCCTCACCGGAGCCCGTCTCCGGGGCCTCCATCAGCGCGTCGCCGCCGATCTCCACCTGGAGGCCGGCCTTCTGGGCCGCGTGGCCCGAGTCCTTGAGCGCCTCCCGGGTGTCGTCCTTCAGCTCCATGCCGCTGACCTTGTACTTCACGCTGACGTAGGTGGTGGAGCCGTCCTGGCTCACCGCCTGCGTCTGGTACGGGTCGTCGACGGTGGCGATCTGCGCGGCGCCGTCGCCGCTCTTCAGGCCGGAGATGAGCTTCTCGACCTCGGCCTTGGGGCCCGGGTCGGTGACCTTGGCGCCGGCCGGGGCCTTGACGACGATGCGGGCGGTCGCGCCGTCGGCGGACATGCCCGGGAACTTCTCGTCCAGCAGGTCGAAGGCCTTCTGGGCCTCCGTGCCGGGTATCGAGAACGAGCCGGAGGTGGGCGCGGAGGCCGTCGCGGCGCCGAAGCCCGCGGCGACGAGCAGCGCCACCCATACGAGGGCGACCAGGCCGCGGCGCCTGAAGGCACCGCGGCCGAGCCGGTAGAGGAAGGTGGCCACGTCGTGGTTCTCCCGTTTCAGGTCGTGGGATGGATCCGGGACGGATCTGGGCGTGTAAAGCCGGCCCGACGACGAGAGCGGCGTGTCAGGAGCAGCAGGAAGGACGTTCTGTACTTCTGGGGAGCTGTGCTTCGCGCGTTCGTGCGGCCGGGGAGCCGGCCGCGGGCGAAGCACCCGGGCGGGACGTCAGACGCCGAGGGCGGGGAAGACCACGGCGTCGATGAACTGGCCGAGGAAAGCCCGGTCGACGGACCGGTCCTCGATCAGCGGCAGTGCGATGAACGCCCCGATGAGCATGTGCGGCACGAAGTCCAGGGCCGGGCAGTCCGGCCGGATCTCGCCCCGCTCGACGGCGCGCCGCAGCATCGCCTGGAGACCGTTGATCTCCGGGTCGACCAGCAGGTCGCGCAGTGCCCGGTGCAGCTCCGGGCTCTCGTGGACGGCATGGGCCAGGCCCCGCATCAGTGCGGTGTCCTTGGCCATCTGCGCGTCGTCGGAGCGCTCGACCATCATTGCGAAGTCCCCGCGCAGGGTGCCCGTGTCGATCTCCCGGAGGGAGACCGGCTGGGTACATCGCAGGGCCTTGGCGACCAGCTCCGGCTTGCTCCCCCACTGGCGGTAGAGGGTGGCCTTGCTGGACTTCGTACGGGCGGCGACGGCGTCCATGGTCAGTGCCTCGTAGCCGACCTCGCGCAGGAGGTCGAGGACCGCCCCGTGGAGTTCGGCTTCCCGTTCGGGGGTGATCCGGCTGCGGCGGGCCGACGACATGACGTCGGTCACCCGGCAACTCGCCTTCATCGCGGCCTCCTCCGAACGAAACGGTTCCGTACTCCTCAGAGCCTACCGGTCCGACTAACGAAACGAAACCGTTCCGTTTCGCTAGCGGGGTGGCGTGGGTCACGCCACGAACGCGAGTCGCGCGGCGCGGATCACGCAGCGCGGGTCGCTCAGCGCGAGTCGCGCGGCGCGGGTCAGCCCCCGTCCCCCTCCGCGCGTCACCCAAACGGGCGCCACACGGTCACCTGTACGAGTTGCCGGGCCCCTCCGGCGCGGAAAGCATTGGGGGGTGAGTCACGACGTCGCGTACCTCCGCTTCCCGCACCTCCACGACGACCTGCTGTGTTTCGCCACCGAAGACGACCTCTGGGTCGCCCCCCTGGTCCCCGAGGGCCAGACCCCCGGCCGCGCCTGGCGCATCACCGTCGACCGCACCCGGGTCGGCCACCCGCGCTTCTCCCCCGACGGACGGCACATCGCCTTCACCACCTGGCGCAGCCTCGACCCGGAGATCCACCTCGCCCCCGTCGACGGCGGCCCCGCCCGCCGGCTCAGCCACTGGGGCTCCACCGACACCCGGGTCTGCGGCTGGGACCCGGACGGCAACATCCTGGCCGTCTCCTCCCACGGGCAGCCCTTCTCCTACTACTCCTGGGCCTACAAGCTGCCCACCGACGGCAGCCCCGGCGGCCGCCTCCCCTGGGGCCCGGTCTCCGACATCCAGGTCGCCGACGTCGACGGCGAGCACCGCAGCCTGCTGCTGACCGGCAAGCCCCCGCACGAGCCCGCCGCCTGGAAGCGGTACCGGGGCGGCGCCACCGGCCGGCTCTGGCTGCACGGGCAGCGGCTCCTGGAGGACATCGAGGGACACCTCGAATCCCCGATGTTCGTCGACGGCCGGATCGCCTTCCTCTCCGACCACGAGGGCATCGGCAACCTCTACTCCTGCCTGCCCGACGGCACCGGCCTGCGCCGCCACACCGACCACGACGAGTTCTACGCCCGGCACGCCTCCAGCGACGGCTCCCGCGTGGTCTACCAGTGCGCGGGCGACATCTGGCTCGTCGACTCCCTCGCCGAGGGGACCTCGCCGCGCAAGCTGCCGGTCCGCCTCGGCGGCCCGCGCGCGGGGCGGCGTACGTACCAGGTGCCGGCCGCCAGCAACGTCGACTCGCTGTCCGTGGACACCACCGGCCGGGCCAGCGCCGTCGTCGTGCGCGGCAGCCTGTACTGGCTCACCCACCGCGACGGCCCGGCCCGCACCATCGCCGACACCCCCGGCGTACGGGTACGGCTGCCCGAGATGCTCGGCAGCGGCGGGCAGGTCGCGTACGTCACCGACGCCGAGGGCGAGGACGCGATCGAGATCGCCTACCTGCCGCGCGCCTCCGGCGACCGCGAGCCGCGCCGGCTGGCCTCGGGCGAGCTGGGCCGCGTCACCGAACTGCTGTCGGACCCCGACGGGGAACGGCTCGCCATCGCCTCCCACGACGGGCGGCTGCTGCTGCTCGACGCGACGGAGGAGTCCAACGGCGAGGTCACCGAACTCATCCGGTCCATCAACGGCCCCGTCACCGACCTCGCCTTCTCCCCCGACGGCTGCTGGCTGACCTGGTCGCACCCCGGCATCGGACGCTCCCTGCGGCAGATCAAGATGGCGAAGATCTCCGGTCCCGGCGCGCGCGTCGTCGTCGACGTCACCAACGGCCGCTTCGAGGACGAGAACCCGGTCTTCACGCGGGACGGCCGCTACCTCGCCTTCCTGTCCTGGCGCGGCTTCGACCCGGTGTACGACGTCCACACCGGCGACCTTTCCTTCCCGCTGGGCTGCCGCCCCTACCTGGTGCCGCTGTCCTCGGCCACCCCCTCCCCCTTCGCCTTCTCCCCCGACGGCCGGCCCGCCGCCGGCGGACTCGACCCCGTCGAGGGCGAACCGGGCGAGGGCGACGGCACCGTCACGGTGGAGGTGGAGGGCCTGGAGAGCCGGGTCACGCCCTTCCCCGTCTCCGCGTCGAAGTACTCGGCCCTCCACCCGGTGCACGGCGGCGGACTGGTCTGGCTGCGCTGGCCCATCTCGGGCGCGCTCGGCGAGACCTTCGCCAACCCGGCCGACACCAGCGGCAAGCCGACACTCGAACACTTCGACATGACCAAGGCCCGCAAGACGGAACTGGCGTCGGGGCTGGACTGGTTCGCGGTCAGCGGCGACGGCACCCGGCTCGTCGTCAACGACGACGGTGACCTGCGCGCCGTGCCGGCCACCGAATCGGGTGACGGCGACTCCACCGTCTACCTCGACCTGCGGCGCATCCTGCACGAGGTGGACCCGGCGGCCGAGTGGCGCCAGGCCTTCGAGGAGGCCGGCCGGCTCATCCGGGCGTACTTCTGGGAGCCGAAGATGTGCGGCATCGACTGGGACGGCGTGCTGCGCCAGTACCGGCCGCTCGTCGAACGCGTCGCCTCCCCCGACGAGTTCGCCGACCTGCTGCGCGAGGTCCTCGGCGAACTCGGCACCTCGCACGCCTACGTCTCCCCCGCCCGCCGCAACGAGGGCCCGCCCCACTACCAGCGGGCCATCGGGCTGCTCGGCGCCAACCTCGTGCACCGGGAGGAGGGCTGGGTGGTCAAGCGGATCCTGCCCGGCGAGTCCTCCGACTCCAAGGCCCGCTCCCCGCTCGCGGGCACCGGCATCCGCGACGGCGCGGTCCTCACCCACGTCGACGGCCGGCCCGTGGACCCCGTCGCCGGCCCCTACCCGCTGCTGTCGGCGGCCGGCGGCACCACCGTCGAACTCACCTTCCAGCCCGCCGAGGGCGAGGGCCGGGCCCGGCGCGTCGCGGTCGTACCGCTGATCGACGAACGTCCGCTGCGCTACCAGGACTGGGTCTCCAAGCGCCGCGCCGTGGTCCGCGAGGTCAGCGGCGGCCGCTGCGGCTACCTGCACATCCCCGACATGGGCGGCTCCGGCTGGGCGCAGTTCAACCGCGACCTGCGCATGGAGATGTCCCGGCCCGCCCTGATCGTGGACGTACGCGGCAACGCGGGCGGGCACATCAGTGAACTCGTCGTGGAGAAACTCACCCGTTCGATCCTCGGCTGGGACCTGACGCGCAACGCGCAGCCGGTCTCGTACGCCTCGAACGCGCCCCGCGGCCCGATCGTGGCGCTGGCCGACGAGGCGACCTCCTCCGACGGGGACATGATCACCGCCGCGTTCAAACTGCTGGGCCTGGGCCCGGTGGTGGGCCAGCGCACCTGGGGCGGGGTGGTCGGGATGACCGGCCGGCACACCCTGGGCGACGGGACGGTGATCACCGTGCCGATGAACGCCGCCTGGTTCCCGGAGTACGGCTGGTCGGTGGAGAACCACGGCGTGGAGCCGGACCTCGCGATCCTGCGCACCCCGCTCGACTGGGCGGAGGGGCGGCACGCACAGCTGGACGACGCCGTGCACCTGGCGCTGGAGCTGCTGGAGCAGGACCCGGCGGCCGTGCCGCCCGGCTACACCGACGTACCGGACCGCCGGCGTCCGAAGCTGCCGCCGCGGGAGTAGCGGCAGGCGTACGGGCGGCGGTGCACGCGGAAGGGGCGCGGTCCGGCGGACCGCGCCCCTCGGCGCTGTGTGCGACGGCGCCGTGTGCGTCGGCGCCGGGTGTGTCAGGGCCTGGTAGCAGTCAGGCCCGAAGGTTCGTTCCGGTTCATTCCGGTTCATTCCGGTTCGTTCCGGTGGGTCCGGTCGCTCCCGGACCTCAGGTCCGGTCGTCGAGCTCGTCCCTGATGTCGTCGATCGGCTGCTGGGACTTGGACCGCATGTCCTTCTTCTGCTGCTTCGCCTTCGCGGTGCGCTCGGACATCTCGTCCTTGGCGCCCTGCTTGGCCTGTTCGGCACGTTCCTTGATCTCGTTGGCCTTGTCCTGGAACTGGTCCTTGATACCCATGCTTCTCACTCCGTACGGGGTGTCGGTGGTTGGGCCTCGACCAGACTGACATGCAGCGACAAAGCACGCATTTCGATCAGAGGTGGGCCGATCGCTCCTGTTCGTCGGCCGCCCCGCCGGCCCCCACGAGCCCCCTGGGGACCTCGGCGAGCCTCGGTTCGAAGCGCTTCATCTCGCGTTTCCCGCCCGCCGCGATGACCGCCGGCAGGTAGCCGCGGACGCCCTGCATGCCGCGCAGCCACCACTGCGCGTACACGTGCGCCGAGCGCCGTTCGATGCCGGCCACGATCCGGTCGACCGCCGGACCCAGCGGGTAGGTGCGGTTGGCGGGCCAGGGCAGCCGCCCGCGCAGCTCGCGCATGACCTCGTCCTGGTCGGCGCCGCGCACCATGTCGGTGTCGGTCCAGGAGAGGTAGCCGACGCCGACCTTGACGCCCTTGTAGCCGACTTCGGCGCGCAGGCAGTGCGCGAAGGCCTCGACGCCCGACTTGGAGGCGCAGTACGCGGTCATCATCGGCGCCGGGGTGATCGCGGCGAGCGAGGCGATCTGCAGGAAGTAGCCGCGGCTCTCCATGAGGACGGGCAGGAAGGCGCGGGCGGTGACCGCCCCGCCGATCAGGTTGACCTCGATGACGCGGCGCCAGGCCTCGGGGTCGGAGTCCCCGAGCGGACCGCCGGCCGCGACGCCCGCGTTGGCGACGACGATGTCGACTTTTCCGAAGCGCTCCTTGACCTCCCGCGCGACCCGGGCCATGGCCACGTGGTCGGTGACGTCGGCGTGCCAGTGGTCGCTGTCGGTGTGCAGCCGCCCGGAGACCTCCTTGAGCGCCTCCGGCTCCAGGCCCACCAGAGCGATCCTGGCGCCGCGCGCGGACAGCTTGCGGGCGAGCAGTTCGCCGACCCCGCGGGCGGCGCCGGTGACGACGGCGACCTGGCCTTCCAGACTCCTGCGAGCGCTCACGCGGTTTTCTCCTTCTCTGCGTCGGATGCGGCGGATGCGGCTGACGTGGCGGGGAGGTAGCGGCCCGTCAGTTCGCGGACGGCGCGGGTGACGGCCTCGGGGGCCTCGACGGGGGTCATGTGCCCCATGCCGGTGAGTTCGGTCAGGCCCACGCAGTTCGGCAGCGCCACCGCCAGCCGCCGGGCGTGCACGACCGGGGTGAGCCGGTCGTCCCGGCCGGCGACGACGGCGGTCGGCACGGTCAGCCGGGCCAGTTCGGCGTCGAGGTCCAGCCCCGCCAGCACCTCGGACCAGGCGTGGCGCACCCCCGCCGGGCAGGCGTGCACGATGCGGGCGCAGGCCTCCACCCGGTCCGGCGCGGATCCGGGGCCCATGGTGGCGTACTTGAGCACCGCGCGGGCCACGGGCGTGACGGGCCCGAGGGGGGCGCGTGAGCCGAGCACGGCGCGGGTCGTACGGGTCCTCGCGCGCCCGGCGCGCAGCGGCAGCACGGTCGCCTCCGCGACCAGCCGCGAGCTGCCGGTGCTGCACAGCAGGGCGGCCGCGGCGTGCTCGGCGAACTCGGGGCGTCCGGCGGCGGCCATGACGGTCATGCCACCCATCGAGTGCCCGGCGACCACGGCACGTTCGCCGGGGGCGAGGGTCGCCTTCAGCACGGCGGCCAGGTCGTCGGCGAGGGCGGTGGTGCCGTAGGCGGCGGCCGCCGGGCTGCGGCCGTGGCCACGCTGGTCGTAGGCGACGACCCGGTGGTCGCGGGCCAGGTCACGGATCTGCGCCGCCCAGAAGGCGGTGGAGCAGGTCCAGCCGTGGGAGAGCACGACGGCCGGGGCCCCTTCCGCGCCGTGCACCTCCACGTGCAGCCGGGACCCGTCGGCGGATACGGCGACCAGCTCGCGGGCCGCGGCCGGGGGCGCGTACCGGCCGGCGGTGACGTGCCCGGGCCGGCTCACGCGGCCCCCTCCTCGGCGGGGGCGGCCGCGGAGCCCGACGGAGCGGCCGTCGCCGCGGCGGGGGCGGCAGCGGCGGCGGGGGCCGGGACCCGGCCGCGCTCGCGGTCCCGTACGCGTACGACCTCGTACTCGGCCAGGTCGACCGTCAACGTGGCGCGCCGGAACTCACCCGTCGTACCCGGCCACACGGTGGTGTTGCGGCCCTGGGCGTCCAGGTACCAGCTGGTGCAGCCGCCGGTGTTCCACACCGTCCGCTCCATCCGCGCCTGGACGTTCCGGTTCCACTGGTTGACGGCGGACGGCCGGGCCGCGAGCGCGGTGCGCCCGCCCAGGCTGCCGCCGTCGAGGAGGGTGAGCTGGCGGAGGTAGTCCGCCATGTAGTTCAGCTGGGACTCGATCATCAGGATCATCGAGCTGTTCCCGAGGCCGGTGTTCGGTCCGATGATCGTCATCCAGTTGGGGAAGCCGGCCGCGGTCGCCCCGCGCAGCGCCTGCATCCCGTCCTTCCACGCGTCCGCGAGGGTCTGCCCGTCGGCGCCCACCACCCGTTCGGCGATCGGCATGTCCGTGACGTGGAAGCCGGTGCCGAAGATGATCGCGTCTACCTCGGTCTCGGTCCCGTCGGCGGCGACGAGCACCGAGCCCCTGATCTCCTTGAGCCCCGAGGCGACCACGTCCACGTCGGGCCGGGCCAGCGCCGGGTAGTACTCGCTGGAGAGCAGGATCCGCTTGCAGCCGATCCGGTACGAGGGCGTGAGCCTGGCCCGCAGCTGCGGGTCCTTGATGGAGCGCGCCATGTTGGCCTTGGCCAGGGATTCGATCAGCCCGAGCTGGTTGGGCCGCTTGGTGAACGCGCTGACCTGGAGCTCGCGGATCCCCCACAGCAGCCCGCGGCGGGCCGACTGGGTGAAGGGGAGCTGCCGGTGCAGCCAGCGCTCGACGGTGCTGATGGCGCGGTCGGTGCGCGGCATGACCCACGGCGGGGTCCGCTGGAAGAGCGTCAGGCGGGCCGTCCGGGGGGCGATGGCCGGCACGATCTGGATCGCGGAGGCGCCCGTACCGATCACGGCGACGCGCTTGCCGCTCAGGTCGTAGTCGTGGTCCCAGCGGGCGGAGTGGAAGACCTTGCCGGGGAACTCGGCGAGCCCGGGGATCTCGGGCGTCTTCGGGTCGGACAGCGGTCCGGTCGCCGACACCACGACGTCGGCGGTCAGGGAGCCCGCCGAGGTCTCGATCTCCCAGCGCAGCTCCCGCTCGTCCCAGCGCATCATCAGGACCTCGTGGCCGAGCCGGATGTGCGGGCGCAGCCCGAAGGTGTCGGCGACGCGCTCCAGGTAGGCGCGGATGGCGGGCTGCCCGGAGAAGGTCCGCGGCCAGTCGGGGTTGGGAGCGAAGGAGAAGGAGTACAGGTGGGAGGGCACGTCGCAGGCGCACCCGGGGTAGCTGTTGTCGCGCCAGGTGCCGCCGACGGAGTCGGCCCGTTCCAGGACGACGAAGTCCGTGATCCCCTCGCGCCGCAGCCGGACGGCCGCGCCGAGCCCGCCGAAGCCGGACCCGACCACCGCCACCCGTACGTGCTCGCGCGCGCCCTTGCCGACCTTCCTGCCCTTGCCGACCGTGCTGCCGCCCATGCCCGCCGCCTTCCGCACCGCAATCCGAACCGCAACGTTGCCAGCAATCACTGGCACAATCGGGAGGGTAGAGCAGCTCCGTACCCATGGGTAGGGGTCGCGCCGGGAAAGTTACCGCGAGTACTCCCGACGGACGCCCCGCGTACCGGCCCCGGCGTGATCCACAGGACACCCCCTAGGCTGCGGGTGTGCAGAGACCGGCGACGAGAGGGGCGCGGCCCGCCGTGGAGACCGTGGAGCCCGTGGAGCGCGAGGGCGGGCGCGAGTACCGGACGGAGGAACTGGCCGAGGCGGCCGGCATCCCGGTCCGCACCCTGCGTTTCTACCGCGAGCGCAAGCTGCTCCCGCCGCCGCGCCGCGAGGGCCGCATCGCCTGGTACGACGAACGCCACCTGGCCCGGCTGCGCACGATCGCCGCCCTGCTGGACCGCGGCCACACCCTCGGCGGCATCGCCGAGCTGACCGCCGCCTTCGAGAAGGGCCGCGACGTCGGCCAGCTCGGCGAGCTGCTCGGGATCGGCGGGTCGGAGGAGACCCCGGTCCGGCTCTCGCCCGAGGTGCTGGCCGACTACTTCGAGGGCGAGGTCACCCCGGAGAACCTGGCGGCCGCGCTCGACCTCGGCTACGTCGCCACCGACGGCGAGGAGATCGTGCACGTCAGCCGGCGCCTGCTGGACGTCTCCTCGGCACTGGTACGCGAAGGCGTGCCGCTGTCGGCGGTGCTGGAGACGGGCCGCCGGGTCCGCGAGCACGCGGACGCGCTGGCGGAGCTGTTCACCGGGCTGATCTCCGCCCACCTCGGGCAGGACGCCGTCACCCGGCTGCGCCCGCTGGCCAAGAGCGTGGTCGAGGCGGAGCTCACGATGGCGATGGACC
This sequence comes from Streptomyces sp. NPDC044002, assembly GCF_056434525.1. Classification (NCBI taxonomy): domain Bacteria; kingdom Bacillati; phylum Actinomycetota; class Actinomycetes; order Kitasatosporales; family Streptomycetaceae; genus Streptomyces; species Streptomyces sp. NPDC044002. The sequence continues at coordinate 36,196 of NZ_JBWKEZ010000011.1, read as the reverse complement.
GCCTGCACCAGCAGCACGCCCGGCCGCCCGGGCCCGATCAGCCCCACGATCCCCAGACGCCCCAGACGCCGCAGCCGCCCCCGGCCCCGCAGGGCCCCGCAGCCGCAGCCGCCCCGGCCCCTCAGACGCCCAGCTCGTAGACCACCGTCACCGGCGCGTGGTCCGACCACCGCTCGGGGTGCGTCTCGGCGCGCTCGACGAAGGCCTTCACGGCCTTCGCCGCCAGCCCCGGGCTCGCCACCTGGAGGTCGATGCGCCATCCCGCGTCGTTGTCGAAGGCCCGGCCCCGGTAGGACCACCAGGAGTACGGCCCCTCCGTGTCCGGGTGCAGCCCGCGCACGACGTCGACGTAGCCGGCCTCCGCGTACACCTTCCCCAACCACTCCCGCTCCTCCGGCAGGAAGCCCGCGTTCTTGCGGTTGGTCTTCCAGTTCTTGAGGTCGGCCTCCTGGTGGCAGATGTTCCAGTCGCCGCACACCACGACCTCCCGCCCGTCGGCGGCGGCCCGCGCCTTCAGCTCCCCGAGGTAGCCGAGGAACTCCTCCATGAACCGGTACTTCTCGTCCTGCTTCGCGGTGCCCGCCTCCCCGGACGGCAGGTACAGGCTCGCCACGGTGACGCCCGGCAGGTCGGCCTCGATGTAGCGGCCCGAGGCGTCGAACTCGTCACTGCCGAAGCCCACCCGCACCCGTTCGGGCTCGCGCCGCGTGTACAGCGCGACACCGGCCCGTCCCTTGGCGGCGGCCGGCGCGAACACGGTGTGCCAGCCCTCGGGCTCCCGGGCCTCCGCGGGGATCTGCGCCTCCTCGGCACGCACCTCCTGGAGGCACACGACGTCGGCGTCGGATCCGGCGAGCCACTCCACGAACCCCTTCTTGGCGGCGGCGCGGATCCCATTCACATTCACGGAGGTCACGGTGAGCATCCCTGCACCATAGCGGGATGGATCCGTACGATATTCGAATGTCTCACGGTATAAACATCCGCGCCGTGCCGTACGACCACCCGGACGCGGCGGCGCTCGACGCGCAGGTCCAGGTCGAGTACCAGCAGCGCTACGACGGCGAGGGCGACGCCACCTTCCTCGACCCGGCGATGTTCCTCCCGCCGAACGGCCTCTACCTGCTCGCCTACGACGACGCGGACAACCCGGTGGCCAGCGGCGCCTGGCGCCGCCAGGAGAAGAACGACGAGGGCTACTCGGACGGCGACGCCGAGATCAAGCGCATGTACGTCGTCCCGCAGGCGCGCGGCCTGGGCCTGGCCCGCCGCATCCTGGCCGAGCTGGAGACCGACGCGCTGGCAGCGGGCCGCACCCGCATGGTCCTGGAGACCGGCGACAAGCAGCCCGAGGCCATCGCCCTCTACCTCTCCTCCGGCTACGCCCTGTCCGAGAAGTTCGGCTACTACCGCGACTACCCGTCCAGCCGCTGCATGGCGAAGCCGCTCCGGGCAGCCGTCGGCTCCTGACCCCCCGCGGGGCCGTTCCACCGGTTCAGCGGCCGAGCCAGACGGCTCCGTCCGCGCCCCACCGGGACGGCCCCCGCCCCCAGTCCCCGAACGGGCTCGCGGCGTACCGCAGCACCCCGTACCCGGAATCCGCCTCGCGCAGCCACGGCTCCGGCGCGTACCCCGGTTCCGCCGCCCCCGCGGCCGGCACCTCCCGCACCAGCCACGACGCCGTCCCCGCCAGGGAGAACCGCAGCGCCCGGCCGCCGCCCTCCGCCAGCGCCCGCAGCACGCCGGCGGCCAGCAGGTACCCCGTACCGTGGTCCAGGGCCTGCGCGGGCAGCACTCCCGGCTTCCCGTCCTCGCCCGCGCACCGCGCGGCGATCCCGTACCCCGCCTGCACCAGCGAGTCGAAGCCCCGCCGCCCCGCCCAGGGCCCGCTCCATCCCCACGCGCACAGCTGCGCCACCACCAGCCGCGGGAACCGCTCCAGCAGCTCCTCCGCGCCCAGCCCGAACCGCTCCAGTGCGCCCGGCCGGTATCCCGTCACCACCACGTCGGCGGTGGCGAGGAGCCGCTCCAGCGCCGCCCGGCCGGCCGTGTCCCCGAGGTCCAGCAGCGCGGAACGCTTCCCGAAGCCGGTGTCCGCGTGCGCGTCGTCCGCCTCGCGCAGTGCCGGGGAGTCGATCCGCAGCACGTCGGCGCCCAGCAGCCCCAGCGTCCGCGTCGCGACGGGCCCGGCGATGACCCGGGTCAGGTCCAGCACCCGTACCCCGGACGCGGGCAGCGCGCCCGGCCCCGGCAGCCGGCCGCCGCCCGGGCCCCGCACCCACTCCACCAGCGGCCGCGGCTCCCCGTACTCCGGCGCGACCGCGACGGCGAGCCCGCCCTCCGCGTAGACGGCTTCCTGCGCCTCGGCGGCGCTCCGGCCCGCCAGGGCCTCCCGCACCGCTTCCGGGGTGCCGGGCACGCCGAGCGCCCGTACCAGGGCCGCCTGGTGGTGCGGGTAGTTGGCGTGGGTCCGAACCCAGCCGTCGGCCGCCCGCCAGAACCCGGACAGCGGCGCGAAGCTCACCGGCGCCCGGCCCTCCACCCGAAGGTGCCGCTCGCTGACGAACGCCGTGGCCACGGCGCCCTCGTCCACGGTGACCGCGGCCGCGTCCAGCGCCGTGCCCCCGGCCCGTACGGCGGCCAGCTCGGCCGCGGCCAGCCCGCACGCCCCGACGCAGGCCCGCGCCAATTCCCGTACCGGCAGCGGACCCTCCAGCCCGCCCGGCCCCGCGAATCCGACCCGTCCCGCCAACTCGCCGTCCCCGCCCAGCGCTTCCCACGCCTGGGCGACGGCCCCGTCCCCGTTCACCATGCGGACCATTGTCGCGATGGAGTACGCCGCCCAACCGGCCGGGTTCCCGACGCGTTTCGGCGACGGCACCGAAACACGGCCCCGAAAACGCGACTCCGGAAACACGGCCCCGAAAACGCCGAGATCCCGCCCCGCCTTGCGGCGGAACGGGATCTCGTGACGATTCCCGGTAGCTATCCGGAAACTGTCGTCTGTGGACCTGTGGGGATTTGAACCCCAGACCCCCTCGATGCGAACGAGGTGCGCTACCAGACTGCGCCACAGGCCCTTGCGACGTGTGAAACATTAGCATCCCCGCGCGGGTGCTCCAAAACGCGTTGTCCGGAGGGTCCGCGCAGGTCACCCGTCACTCGTTCGCGGCGCGCGGCCGGTCGTCGCTCTCGTACTGGTCGAAGAGCGGCGTACGGCCGAGGTCGCGGCCCCGGGGGCGGGGCGGAGCGGGCTGCGCGCCCGGGCCCGCGCCCGGGTCCGCCGGCTTCGGTACGGCCGGCTGGGCGCGCAGGCGGGGGTCGGTCGGCTCGGCGGTGCTGGAGCGGGCCGCGCTCCAGCCGTCCGGGTTGACCGGGCCGGTGGCGCGGGGGGCGACCGGGGCCGTGACGTACGTCGGCAGCGGGACCGGTACGGGCTCCCAGCTGTCGCCGCGGGCGGGGCCGCGCTCGCGTTCGCGCTGCTGGTCCACCCACTCGGCGTGGTCGGTCTGCTCGACGAGCGCCCGGCGCCCGGCTTCCTGCGGGGAGACCGGCGGGGCGGGGTCCGGTTCGGCGCCGGTGTCGGTGGCGACGGGCTCGGGCTGCGGGCGGTGGCGCTGGGGGCGGTTCTCGCGCAGGCTGCGGGCGGCCGCCTCGGCGCGCCGCCGGTCCATCGTGAACTCGTAGCGGCGCCGCTCCTGGACCCGCAGGTGCACGATGTAGGCGCTCAGCAGCAGGGCGGGGACGGCCGGGGCCCACAGGTAGCGGATCCCGCCGACGGCCGCGGCGACGGCGCCGCCGCTGAAGGCGAGGAAGAGGAGTGCCGTGGTGCGCCGGCGGCGTGCGAGCACCTGGAGGCGCTGCTGCCGGCGGACCCGTTCCGCCTCGGCGGATCTCGGCTCGGCCCTGGTCGGGGACACGCCGATGGCCCGGGCGTCGGCGTCCACGGAGTTCACCGTTTCCGTCGCCGCTTCCGGGTCCGCGTGGGGCTGGGCCTCCGCCTGATCCTCACCGCGCTCACGCAGCCCCTTGGCGTAACGGCGCTCCATTCCCGCCCGGCCGGAAAGCAGCCGGATGGCGGTGGAGAAGCGTTCCGTCGGACGTGCTTCGTTCAGCTCGTCCTGCCTCCGGAGCCACATGGGCACCAAGTAGGCGGCCCAGGCCCCGACGATGACTGCGTAGATGAGGCCGCTGCTGCTCACACCTCACACCGTAGAGGGGCGCGCCCGGAAGGATCAGCCAATTGGGCCGGTGTGTCGCACGATCCGGCTGATATCACCGACTTTTTTTGTGATTCTTCGGATCAGGTTATGGGCGAATCGACCAACAATTCGAACGCTTTTGCGATTACCTGCTTTACGGCGTGGGTGTCGGCGGCGGACTTTCCCGCTTGCGCGTGCGGTGCCAGCGGCGCAGCAGCCCCTGCGGGACCTCCTCCGCCGTCAGCGCGAAGACCAGGTGGTCGCGCCACGCCCCGTCGATGTGCAGATAACGCGGCCGCAGCCCCTCCTCGCGGAAGCCGAGCTTCTCCACGACCCGGCGGCTGGGCCCGTTCTCGGGGCGGATGCACACCTCGATCCGGTGCAGCCCGACCTTCTGGAAGCAGTGGTCCACCACGAGCGCGACCGCCGTCGGCATCACCCCGCGGCCGGCCACGTCCCGGTCCACCCAGTAGCCCACGTGGGCGGCGCACATCGAGCCCCAGGTGATCCCGGCGACCGTCAGCTGACCGACCAGCCGCCCCTGGTACTCGATGACGAAGGGCAGCATCCGGCCCGCGTTCGCCTCGGCCCGCAGATGGCGGACCATCTGTCGATATGTCGGCCTATGGATAACGGGACCCCACGGCGCGGGCGGCGGGATCGTCGCCTCCCACGGCCGCAGCCAGTCGCGGTTGCGCTGGTTGACCTCGCGCCAGGCGCGCTGGTCCCGCAGCTTTATCGGCCGGAGCGTGACATCGCCGTCCGCCAGCACCACCGGCCAGGAGGGGCCGTTCAGCTCGTGCTCCCGGGCGCCGCGTCAGGTCTGGGGTGGTCGCCGCCCCGGAGCTGGTCGACGGCGTGCGGCAGGATCCGCGAGAGCACCGCGAGGCCGTCCTTCACCCCGCCCGTCGAACCGGGCAGGTTCACGATCAGGGTGCGGCCGGCCACGCCCGCCAGGCCCCGCGACAGGGCGGCGGTGGGCACCTTGGCCAGCCCCTCCGCGCGAATGGCCTGCGGGATGCCGGGGACCTCGTAGTCCAGTACGCGGGCGGTCGCGTCCGGGGTCCGGTCGGTCGGCGAGATGCCGGTGCCGCCGGTGGTCAGGATGACGTCGTACCGGCCGGCCACGCCCTCGCGCAGCGCCTGCTCGACGGGGTCGCCGTCCGGCACCACCCGCGGGCCGTCGACCGCGAAGCCGAGCCCCTCCAGCGCCTCGGCCAGCAGCGGGCCGCCCTTGTCGGCGTACACGCCCTGCGAGGCCCGGTTCGAGGCGGTGACGACCAGGGCGCGCCCCACCGGGTGCCGCGGGGCCGCGTCCGCCTCCGCCGGCGCCGCAGCCGCCGCGTGGCTGTCGCCGTGGCTGTGGCTGTGACTGTGGCTGTGGACCTCGCCGCCGCGCGGGGGGTTCACGCGCGGGTCCAGTCGCCGGACTTGCCGCCGGTCTTCTCCTCCACCCGCACGTCGGTGATGACCGCGCCCTTGTCGACGGCCTTCACCATGTCGATCACGGTGAGGCCGGCGACGGCGACCGCGGTCAGCGCCTCCATCTCGACGCCCGTGCGGTCGGCGGTCTTGACGGTGGCGAGGATCTCGACGGCGTCGTCGGCGACCGTCAGGTCCACCTTCACCCCGGAGACCGCCAGCGGGTGGCAGAGCGGGATCAGGTCGGGGGTCTTCTTCGCCCCCATGATCCCGGCGATCCGCGCGGTGGCGAGGGCGTCGCCCTTCGGCACGCCCTCGCCGCGCAGCAGCTCGATCACCCGCGGCGAGACGAGGACGCGTCCGCTGGCGCGCGCCGTCCTGGTGGTGACGTCCTTCTCGGAGACGTCGACCATCCGGGCCGCGCCGGCCTCGTCGATGTGCGTCAGCCTGCTCTGCGTACTCATATCTGCGTGCCGCTCCCGCTCCGGGCCCCCTGGAGCCTGGGGCCTGTGTGATGCAACACGCTACCCGCACCGGCGGCCGCTCAGCCGAGCAGGATCACTTCCAGCTCGGCCCCGGGCTCCACCGAGGTGACGTCCTCCGGTACGACCATCAGCGAGTCGGCGTGCGCGAGCGCGGCGATCAGGTGCGAGCCCGATCCGCCGACCGGGGTGACGGTCCCGGCCTCGGCGTCGTACTTGCCGCGCAGGAACTGGCGGCGGGCCGCCGGGGAGCCGAGCGGCGCGTCGGCCTTCAGCACGGCGCGCACGCTGGGCCGGGACACCTCGGACTCCGGCAGGCCCATGAGCGTCCGGATCGCGGGGCGCACGAACAGCTCGAAGGAGACGTACGAGGACACCGGGTTGCCGGGCAGGGCCAGCAGCGGGGTGTGGTCGGGGCCGACGGTGCCGAAGCCCTGCGGCTTGCCGGGCTGCATGGCGAGCTTGCGGAAGTCGACGCCGCCGCCGGAGGGCCCGTCGCCGTCGCTTTCGCCGGAGCCGGCGGCTGCGGCGGTCAGGGCCTCCTTGACCACGTCGTACGCGCCGACGGAGACCCCGCCGGTGGTGACGAGCAGGTCGGCCCGGATCAGCTGGTCCTCGATGGTGGAGCGCAGGGTCTCGGCGTCGTCGGCGACCGCGCCGACGCGGTAGGCGATGGCGCCGGCGTCGCGGGCGGCGGCGGCCAGCGCGAAGCTGTTCGAGTCGTAGATCGTCCCGGCGGTCAGCGCCTCACCCGGCTGGACCAGCTCGCTGCCGGTGGACAGGACGACCACGCGCGGGCGCGGCCGGACCCGTACGGTGCCGCGTCCGATCGCGGCGAGCAGCGCGATCTGCGGTGGGCCGAGGACGGTGCCGGCCGCGAGCGCCAGGTCACCGGCCTGTACGTCGCTGCCGCGCGAGCGCACGTGCGCCCGGGCCTCGGCCGCGCGGTGGACGCGGACCTCGCCGGCCGCGCCCTCGGGTGCGGCGCTGGCCGGGGTCATGCCGGAGGCGGAGCCGCCGCCCGTGCCGCCGTCGGTCCACTCGACCGGTACGACGGCTTCCGCGCCGGGCGGCAGCGGGGCGCCGGTCATGATGCGGGCGGCCTGGCCGGGGCCGACGGTGGGCAGCTCGCCGCTGCCCGCCGCCACGTCGCCGATGACGGCGAGCACCGCGGGGAACTCCTCGCTCGCACCCTGGACGTCGGCCGTGCGGACGGCGTACCCGTCCATCGAGCTGTTGTCGAAGGGCGGCAGGGCGACGGGCACGGTGACGTCCTCGACCAGGACACAGCCCTGGGCGTCCAGCAGCTGGAGCTCGATGGGCTCCAGCGGCCGGACGGCGGCGAGTACGTCCGCGAGGTGCTCGTCCACCGACCACAGACGGTGCCGGCCGGTGTCCTGCGGTGCGGAACTGCTCAAGGTCCTACATCTCCTCCGTGACGTAACGGTGAAGCCAGGTGCGGAACTCCGGGCCCAGGTCCTCACGTTCGCACGCGAGTCGGACGATGGCCCGCAGGTAGTCCCCGCGGTCCCCGGTGTCGTAGCGGCGGCCGCGGAAGACCACGCCGTGCACCGGGCCGCCCACGCTCTCGTCGGCGGCCAGCTTCTGCAGGGCGTCGGTGAGCTGGATCTCCCCGCCGCGGCCCGGCTCGGTCTCCCGCAGTATGCCGAAGATCGCCGGGTCGAGGACATAGCGTCCGATGACCGCGTAGTTGCTGGGCGCCTCGGCGGGCTCCGGCTTCTCGACGAGGCCGGTGATCCGGACGACGCCGTCCTCGCCGGTCGGCTCGACGGCGGCGCAGCCGTAGAGGTGGACGCTGGACGGGTCGACCTCCATCAGGGCGATGACGGTGCCGCCGGTGCGGGCGTGCACGTCGACCATCTGCCGCAGCAGCGGGTCGCGCGGGTCGATCAGGTCGTCGCCGAGGAGGACGGCGAAGGGCTCGTCGCCCACGTGGGGCTCGGCGCACAGGACGGCGTGGCCGAGGCCGCGCGGGTCGCCCTGGCGGACGTAGTGCATGGTGGCCAGGTCGCTCGACTCCTGGACCTTCTTCAGCCGGTCGTCGTCACCCTTGGCGATCAGAGCCGATTCGAGCTCGTAGTTCCGGTCGAAGTGGTCCTCCAGGGCCCGCTTGTTACGGCCGGTGATCATGAGTACGTCGTCCAGCCCGGCCGAGACGGCCTCCTCGACGACGTACTGGATGGCCGGCTTGTCCACGACCGGGAGCATTTCCTTGGGGGTCGCCTTGGTCGCCGGGAGGAACCGAGTGCCGAGCCCCGCAGCCGGGATGACGGCCTTCTTGATCACTGGGTGCGACTGAGTCATGGGCAGAACGATAGTGGGTCGTACAGGAGACCCAGCGGGGTTCCGGTGAATATGTCCGACTTGATCCATATGTGAAAGGAATTGTGACGAGACTGTGGTAGAAAACCCGCCCGGGAACCACCCCTTCGTACCCGAAAAGGCCTCCCTGCGCCGGGAGCTCCTCGCCGCCCGCCGCGCCCTGCCCCCCGAGGCCCGCGACACGGCGGCCCGCGCCCTCTCCCGCTCCGCCCTCACCCTGCCCGAACTCGACGGCGCCCACACCGTCGCCGCGTACGTCTCCGTCGGCGCCGAACCGGGCACCCGCGAACTGCTCGACGCGCTGCGGGCCGCCGGCAAGCGGGTGCTGCTGCCCCTGCTGCTCCCGGACAACGACCTGGACTGGGCCGCGTACGAGGGCCCGGACAGCCTCGCCGAAGCCGCGCACCCGGGGAAGATGCGGCTGCTGGAGCCCTCCGGCACGCCGCTCGGCCCGGACGCCGTGACCGGCGCCGACGCCGTACTGCTGCCCGGGCTCGCGGTCGACGGGCGCGGGATGCGGCTCGGCCGCGGCGGAGGCTCGTACGACCGGGTGCTCGCCCGGCTGGAACGGGCCGGCGCGCACCCCGCGCTGGTGGTGCTCCTGTACGACGAAGAGGTGGTCGCGCGGGTCCCGGAGGAACCGCACGACCACCCCGTCCAGGCGGTGGCCACCCCGTCGGGGGTGGTGCGCTTCACCGCGTGATCAGCCGGCCGGCCGCCGTCGCGCTCAGGCCGGCGCCGGCGCTCGCGCTCACGGCTTGAGCGTCAGAGTCTCCTTTGTCGACTTGTCGACGGCGTCCTTCCCGAAGGACCACTCCAGCAGTTCGCCCTTGGCCCACATCTCCGTCTGGTCCGTGTACGTGCCGGCGTACGCGTGACCGGAGGCGCCGGTCAGGTTGATCCAGCGGGACTTGTCCAGGTCGCCGAGGTTGACGACCATCCGCATCGACGGCACCCAGGTGACCCCGTAGCCGCTGGAGGCGTTCCAGCCGGTCGCGTTGACGGTGGCCTCGCCGCCGCCCACGTTCCACGGGCCGCGGTTGAGGAGCCACTGCATGAAGCCCGGGCCCTCCTTGCCGATCGTCTGGTTCTTCAGCGTCAGCTGGTGCAGCCGGCCCCAGCTCCACGTCGACTGGTCCTTGCCGAGCTTGGCCGTCAGCTCCCAGCGCGCGTCCTCCATGGCCCGGGCGAAGAGCTCGTCACGGGTCTTGATCGGCTTGTCGTGGACGGTCTTCGGGGTGGCGGTCCACCACTGCGACTTCTCGTCCTTGACCAGCCGGCGGACCACCTCGAACCAGCGGTCGCCGCCGTCGGGCTGCGCCGAGTCGGGGCCGCGCGTACCGCACTCGCGGACCGTCTTGGTGAGGTCGTCGTTCGGGCCGGTGCTCTCCTCGCTGACGTTCATGCAGCTGCCCTCGACCCGCAGCTCCTTCGGCATCTTGTCGCCGAAGGCCAGCTTGAGGATGTTGCGCCAGACCGCGTTGAAGTACGCGGCCGCCGCGGAGTCGGACTCCTGCGTGTAGTTCCAGCCTTCGAGCAGCTTCTGCGCCGAGCGCACGTCCGGGTCCGAGACCTGGATCTTGGCCAGCATCGGGGTCAGCAGCGCGGCGATCTCGCTGCTGTTGTCCATCTGCATGGCGCGCATGTCGTCGGTGGAGATCTTGCCGTTGTCCTTGGTCTTCGCCTCGATGAGGTCGTTGATCCGCTGGCTCCGGGCGCCGTAGCCCCAGTCCGTGGTCAGGACGTACGGGTACTTGCCGGCGGCGGCACTCGCACCGGTGCTGTTGCTGTTGCTGTTGCCCGTGCCGGTGCTGCTGCCCGTGCCGGTGCCGGCGGGGGCAGCGCCGGCGGGGGCGGACTCGGTGACGGCCTGGTTGGCGGTGACGATGTAGCCGCGCGCCGGGTTGAGCTCCCAGGGCATCTCGTTCTGCGGGATGTAGCCGGCGTTGCCGTCCCGGCCGCCCTTCCACGCGTACTTGGGGTCCCAGCCGGGCGCCGGCAGGCGGCCGTCGCCCTGGTTGCGGATCGGGATGCGGCCGGGGGCCTGGTAGCCGATGTTGCCGTTCGCGCCCTTGTTGTCGGCGTAGATCAGGTTCTGCGAGGGGACCTCGAAGTCGGCCGCCGCGGCGCGGAAGCTGTTGAAGTCCTTGGCCCGGTTGAGCTTGAACACCGCGTCCATCGACTTGCCCGGGTCCAGGGCGGTCCAGCGCAGGGCGACGGCGTAGCCGTCGCCGCGGTCGGGGGCCGAGCTGGGAACGGGGGCGCGGGAGCCGACGGTCTCCAGCTCGTCGCTGCGGTCGGAGATCAGCGGCCCGTTGTTGGTGGTGCGGACGGTGATCTTCTTGCTCTTGCCGCCGGCGACCTTGATCTCCTCTTCACGGGTGGTGAAGGGGACGACCTTGTTGTCGTAGACGTAGCCCTCGGGACGGACCTGCTCCAGGTAGAGGTCGGTCACGTCGGCGCCGAGGTTGGTCATGCCCCAGGCGATGTCGGCGTTGTGGCCGATGACCACGCCGGGCATGCCGGAGAAGGTGTAGCCGGCCACGTCGTACTGGCACTGGGGCGATGTGGCGCGGCAGTGCAGGCCCATCTGGTACCAGACCGAGGGCAGCTGCGGGGAGAGGTGCGGGTCGTTCGCGAGGAGCGGCTTGCCGGTGGTCGTGTACTGGCCCGAGACGACCCAGGAGTTCGATCCGATGCCGCTGCCGTTGGGGCCGAGGATGGCCGGGATCTCGTCCAGGGTCTTGGCGAGGGAGCCGAGCTGCGTGCGCAGGCCGACGGTCGCGCCCTGGGCGGTGGCGTTGTCGGCGAGGCCGGTCGCGCCCGTGGCCCCGTTGGGGGTGGCCTGCGAGCCGGCACCGGGGGTGGTGCTGCTGCCCGTTCCCGTGCCGGTACCGGTGCCCGTACCCGTGCCCGTGGTGCCGTTGCCCGTGCCCCTGCCGGTGCCGGTCGAGCCGGAGCCCGGGGTGCCCTGGGGGTTGTACTTGCCACCGGAGACGGTGCCGCCCTCGACGATCGGCTTGTTCCGGTCGAAGGGGTACGGCGGGTAGAGCTCGTCGATCTGCGCCTGAGAGAGCTTGTTCGTCATCAGCGAGCGGTCGATCTCGTCCTGCATGTTGCCGCGCAGGTCCCAGGCCATCGCCTTGAGCCAGGCCACCGAGTCCACCGGCGTCCACTGCTCCGGCTTGTAGCCGTCGGTCAGCTTGAGGGCCGCGTGCTCGACGGAGAGGTCCTTGCCGGACTTCCCCTTCAGGTACGCGTTGACCCCGTCGGCGTAGGCCTGGAGGTACTTCTTCGTCTCCGGCGAGAGCTTCTTGTCGTACTCCTCCTGCGCCACGTGGCGCCAGCCGAGGGTGCGCAGGAAGGCGTCCGTCTCGACCTGGCCGGAGCCGAACATCTCCGACAGCCGGCCGGAGGTCATGTGGCGGCGGACGTCCATCTCCCAGAACCGGTCCTGGGCGTGCACGAAGCCCTGTGCGCGGAAGAGGTCCTCGTCGTTGTCTGCGTAGAGCTGCGGAATGCCGTGCTCGTCGCGCTTCACATCGACCGTCCCGGTCAGGCCTGGGACCTTGAGGGAGCCGGTCGTCTGCGGGAAGGAGGCGCGCACGGTGTCCACGCTCCAGTACGCGCCGTAGCCGAGGCCCGCCAAGAGCGCCAGGACCAAGACGAGCACGAGCAGGCGTGCGCGTCGTCCCTTCTTCTTGACGGAAGGTCCGGATTCATTGGCGGGCATCGCTGTCCTTAGAGGGGCAGGGTGGTCCTGGGGTTGCTGGGAGCAACCATAGGCGCAGGACCGCCTCCGTTGATCCGCCAGGGGTCGAGGTCCGTAGGACAGGCGGGAACCGGCGTTTCACAATGTGGTTATCGCGTAAAGAGTCCGTCAAAGATTAGGTAAGGTAACGAAGTACTTGCCGAATGCGCCGCCGGAGGAACGATCCACCAGGCACGCTCTGAGGAAAGGGCCGCCCGCTGACTGTCCACACGCTCAATGAGCTCCTGCTGGTCTGTTCGCTCGTGCTGCTCGTCGCGGTGGCGGCGGTGCGCATCTCCTCGCGCAGCGGACTCCCCAGCCTGCTCATCTACCTCGGCATAGGCATCGCGATAGGCCAGGACGGCATAGGCAACGTCGTATTCGACAACGCCGAGCTGACGCAGGTCATCGGCTACGCGGCGCTCGTCGTCATCCTCGCCGAGGGCGGTCTGGGCACCAAGTGGAAAGAGATCAAACCGGCGCTGCCGGCGGCGGTGGTCCTGTCGCTGCTCGGCGTCGCGGTCAGCGTGGGGGTCACGGCGGCCGGCGCGCACTACCTGGTGGGGCTGGAGTGGCGCCAGGCGCTGCTGATCGGCGCGGTCGTCTCCTCGACCGACGCGGCAGCGGTCTTCTCCGTACTGCGCAAGGTCCCGCTGCCGTCGCGCGTGACGGGCGTGCTGGAGGCCGAGTCGGGCTTCAACGACGCCCCCGTCGTGATCCTGGTCGTCGCCTTCGCGGCGGTCGGACCGGTGGACGAGTGGTACGTGCTGCTCGGCAAGATCGCGCTGGAGCTGGCGATCGGCGCCGGGATCGGCCTGGCGGTCGGCTTCCTGGGGGCGTACGGGCTGCGGCACGTGGCACTGCCCGCCTCCGGCCTGTACCCGATCGCGGTGATGGCGATCGCCGTGACCGCGTACGCGGCCGGCGCGATGGCGCACGGCTCCGGGTTCCTCGCGGTGTACCTGGCGGCGATGGTGCTGGGGAACGCGAAGCTGCCGCACTGGCCGGCCACGCGCGGGTTCGCGGACGGGCTCGGCTGGATCGCCCAGATCGGCATGTTCGTGCTGCTGGGCCTGCTGGTCACCCCGCACGAGCTGGTGAACGACTTCTGGCCCGCGGTGATCATCGGACTGGTGCTGACCATGGTGGCGCGGCCGCTGGAGGTCTTCGTCAGCCTGCTGCCCTTCCGGATTCCCTGGCAGGAGCAGGCCCTGATGTCGTGGGCCGGCCTGCGCGGTGCCGTGCCCATCATCCTGGCGACGATCCCGCTGGTGACCGGGATCGAGGGCAGCGACCGGGTCTTCAACATCGTCTTCGTGCTCGTGGTCGTGTACACGCTGGTGCAGGGACCGACCCTCCCGTGGCTGGCGCGCAAGCTGAACCTGCGCGACACCGACGAGGCGGCCTCCGACCTCGGGATCGAGTCGGCGCCGCTGGAGAAGCTGCGCGGGCACCTGCTGTCCTTCGCGATCCCGCCCGCCTCGCGGATGCACGGCGTGGAGGTCGGCGAGCTGCGACTGCCCGCGGGGGCGTCGGTGACGCTGGTGGTCCGGGACGCGAAGAGCTTCGTGCCGGCGCCGTCGACGGTGCTGCGGCACGGGGACGAGCTGCTGGTCGTGGCCACGGATCCGGTACGGGACGCGGCGGAGGCACGGCTGCGGGCGGTGGCGCGCGGCGGCAAGCTGGCGGGGTGGCTGGGAACCGGTGGCGGAACGTCACTCTAGGTGGCGGAGGGTGTCCGGAACGCCGCTCGACTGATCGTTTTTCGTTAGAGCGGCGCTCTAATTCGGCCATTTTCGCTGGCTTGTGACCGCGCTTGCACCCATTTCATCGGGCACGGAATGCAAAGTTCCAGTTAATCGCAGGTGAAGTCATGCCTTGTCACCGTAATCACAGGGCGTGGTAGTGGATTCCCCTGTACGATGAAGGCACACCACATCGAACCAACTCTGCCTGACGCAGAGCTGGCGCGACCGCAAAGCGGCCGTGGCTCCCTCCCGCAGTGGGCGCCCAGGTATCACTCGGTTCTGCGCAAGAGGACAGCTCTCGGGGCTCCCACATGTACGGGTGCGGTCGCTCACAAAGCGGCCCGCCGTCCGCAGACGGGGACGCTCTACCAGGCAGCGGAAAGGCCAGGCCGTGACATCCGCGGTCACGACCGACAAGTCCGCCCGACCCGGCTACGGGCAGCTGCTGCGCACGCCCGGCGCCCTCTCCTTCGTCCTCCCCGGCTTCGCCGCCCGCCTGCCGTTCGGCATGCTGACCATCAGCATCCTGCTGCTCGTCCAGCACGCCACCGGCTCCTACGGCGACGCGGGCATCGTGGCCGCCGTCACCGGCGTCTCCATGGCCCTCTTCGCGCCGGTCATGGGCAAGTTCACCGACCGCCGCGGCCAGAGCGCCGTCCTCGTGCCGGTCGTCCTCGCCCACGCCGCCGCGGTCTCCGCTCTGACCGCGCTGGCGCTCCTCGGCGCCCCGCTGTGGGCGCTCGCGCTGGCCGCCGTCCCGGCCGGCGCCTCCGTCCCGCAGGTCGGCCCGATGGTCCGGTCCCGCTGGGCGGCCAAGCTGGAGGGCTCGCCGCTGCTGCCGACGGCCGCCGCGTTCGAGTCCGTCACCGACGAGTTCACCTTCGTCGTCGGCCCGGTGCTCGCCACCGCGCTGTGCACCGGCGTCCACCCGGCCGCCGGTCTGGCGACCGAGGCGGCCCTGACCCTGCTCGGCGGCCTGTTCTTCGCCGCGCAGCGCGCCACCGAGCCGAAGGTCGCCCCGCTCGCGGCGGCCGGCGGCAAGCACCAGTCCGCGCTGTCCTTCCCGGGCCTGCGCGTCCTGATCGTCGCCTTCATCGGCATCGGCGCCGTCTTCGGCGGCATGCAGGTCTCGCTCGCCGCCTTCTCCAACGAGATCGGCAACCCGGGCGCCAACGGCCTGCTGTACGGCATCTTCGCGGCCGGCAACATGATCGCCGGCATCACCATGGGCGCCGTCGCCTGGAAGATCGGCCCGCGCCGCCGCCTGATCCTGGGCTACATGGGCCTGACCGCCGCCGCCTCGGTGCTGTGGGCGGCACACTCGATGATCCTGCTGGGTGCGCTCGGCCTGGTCGTCGGCCTGTGCATCGCCCCCGCGCTGATCACCGGCTACACGATGATCGAGCAGCTGGTCCCGGCCGCCTCGCGGACCGAGGCCTTCACCTGGCTGACCGGAGCGGTCGCGTTCGGGCAGGCCGGCGCCGTGACCCTGGCCGGCCGTCTGACGGACGCGCACGGGTCCTCGTACGGCTTCCTGGTGCCGCTGGTGGCCACGGCCCTGGCCCTGGTCACGCTGGTGGCGCTGCGCGCGAAGCTGGCGCCGAAGGCGCCGAGCCGGATCGTGAACTCGTCCGCGCCGGCTGCCCGCAACGCGGCGAACGAGCGTGGGATCGGTCACCGCACGCCCGTGACGGTGGACTGATCCGCCGGAATACGTCACCATGGAGCGTCGTTAGCACTCATTGAGTCAGAGTGCCAGGAGGAAATTCGTGCCGACCTACCAGTACCAGTGCACCGAGTGCGGTGAGGGCCTTGAGGCCGTGCAGAAGTTCACCGATGAGGCACTGACCGTGTGCCCGAGCTGCGACGGACGCCTGAAGAAGGTGTTCTCCGCGGTCGGCATCGTCTTCAAGGGCTCCGGTTTCTACCGGAACGACAGCCGTGGCGCCTCGTCGAGCAGCACCCCTGCCTCGAAGTCGTCCTCGTCGTCCACGACGACGTCGACCGCTGCCGCCGCCCCTGCCGCTTCGACCTCCTCGGCGACCTCGAGCACGGGCAGCAGCAGCTCCACCTCGGCTGCCTGATCCCGCAGTACGTCTCCGCTTTCCGCAAGGCCCCGCCGCCCTTCTGGGCGGCGGGGCCTTGTGCATCCCCCGTTAGGGTGAGGCCATGGTGAACGCAGAGATCGGTGTAATCGGCGGGTCGGGCTTCTACTCCTTCCTCGAGGACGTCTCCGAGATCCAGGTGGAGACGCCGTACGGGCCTCCGAGCGACTCCCTGTACGTGGGTGAGCTGGCCGGACGCCAGGTGGCGTTCCTGCCGCGGCACGGGCGCAGCCACACCGTGCCGCCCCACAAGATCAACTACCGGGCCAACCTGTGGGCGCTGCGCTCGGTCGGCGTCCGCCAGGTGCTGGGCCCCTGCGCGGTCGGCGGCCTGCAGGCGGAGTACGGGCCCGGCACGCTGCTGGTGCCGGACCAGCTGGTCGACCGTACGAAGGCGCGCGCGCAGACCTTCTTCGACGGTGAGCCGCTGCCGGACGGGACCGTTCCGAACGTCGTGCACACCACCTTCGCCGACCCGTACTGCCCCGTGGGCCGGTCGGTGGCGCTCGCGGCGGCGCGGGGACGGGAGTGGGAGCCGGTGGACGGCGGCACCATGGTCGTCATCGAGGGGCCGCGGTTCTCGACGCGGGCGGAGTCGCGGTGGCACGCGGCGGCCGGCTGGTCGGTGGTGGGCATGACCGGGCACCCGGAGGCGGTGCTCGCTCGTGAGCTGGGGCTCTGCTACACCTCGATGGCCCTGGTCACGGACCTGGACGCGGGCGCCGAGACGGGCGAGGGCGTTTCCCACACGGAGGTCCTCAAGGTGTTCGGCGAGAACGTCAGCCGGCTGCGCGAGGTCCTCTTCGACGCGGTGGCGGCGCTGCCGCGGACCGAGGACCGCGACTGCCTGTGCACCCACGTCCACGACGGCTGGGACCTGGGCATCGAACTGCCGTAGCGGCGGCCGAGGGCCGGTGGAGCCCCTCGGGCGGCTCCACCGTGCGGCGCCGGGCGGCGCCCGGGCGAAAAAAATGACTTCCGGGGCGGTGTCACATTCTGCGGGGCTGTCCTGTCTCCATGGCGAAGGGGTCAACGGGACCCCCGAGCCGGAAGAGGCCCGTCATGCCGCGCATCTCGCTCACCCCGCCCCGCACGCTGCTCATGCGCATCGGCGCCTGGTACTCGCGCCGCACCTACGGCAAGGTGCTGGACCCGGGTCAGGCGTACGGGCACAACTCGCGCGTGCTGTTCTCGTACGTGCGCATGGAGCAGCAGGCGGCCAAGTGGAACAAGCTCGACGCCGGCCTCAAGCACTTGGCGGTGATGGCTTCGGCCGCGCGCATCAACTGCTCGTGGTGCATGGACTTCGGCTACTGGGAGGGGCACGAGAAGGGGCTCTCGCCGGAGAAGATCGAGCGGGTGCCGCGGTGGCGGGAGTCGCGCGAGGTGTTCACCGAGCTGGAACTGCTGGTCATGGAGTACGCCGAGGCGATGACCGAGACCGAGCCGTCGGTCACGGACGAGCTGGCTGCCGAGCTGATCGGCCGGCTCGGTGAGGCGGCGTTCGTCGAGCTCACGGCCATGGTCGCGCTGGAGAACTGGCGTTCGCGGGTGAACAGCGCCTTCGGTCTGACCAGCCAGGGGTTCTCGGAGGCCTGCCAGGTGCCGACCGGGCGCTGACACCTGAGGGTGACGGCGTTGTCCACAGCCTGGGGATTGTCCACAGGCCGGAGCGGGCTCTGGCGGGGCGGCGGATCGTGGGGAAGGTCCGGGCACTGGGCCCGGACGCCGGACCACGACCAGCTTGGCGGTGCCCCTCATGTCCAGGACCTCTCCCCCGTTCCCCGTTTCCTCGTCTTCGCTCGCTTCCCGCACCTCCCCCGCTTCCCCGGGCTCGCGTCCCGTCTGTTCTTCCACGTGTCCCCCGGCGCGCCCGGTGCCTTCCTTTCCCCCGCTCCGGGTGGGCCGGGCCGGAGGGCGGCTGCGGCGGGCGGTGCGGCGCAGGCGTCGGGTCGTCTCGGCCGGGCTGGCCGTGGTGGCGGCCGCCCTGGCGGTGGGCGGGACGGAGGCCCGGGCCTCCCGGGGCGCCCCCTCTCCCGCGCCGGTGGTGAAGCCGGCGCCCGCGGCTGTGCGGATGGTGTCGGCGCCCGTGCGCATCGCGGATGCCGGGACGGTGCGGCTGTTGCGGCCCGGTGACAGGGTCGACGTGGTGGCGGCGGAGCGCACGGGGTCGCCGCGGGTGGTGGCGGCGGGTGCCCGGGTGGCTGAAGTGCCCCCCGTGGAAGCGGGTGCCGGGGACGGCGGGGCTCTGGTGGTGCTGTCCGTGCCCCGGGACACGGCGCGTGCCCTCGTGGGGGCGGGCGCGGTGGCGCGACTGGCGGTGACGGTGTGCTGATTCGCACTGAGGAGCAGTCAAGTCGCCCTGGAGGGGGCGCTGATTGGACACGCCGGGCCGTGCCTGCCGTAGCTTTCGGAACCGTTGGCTCCGTCTACAGCAGGCACAAGGAAAGGCTCAGTGGTGAGCGAGAAGAAGAAGGAGAGCGTACTGGCGGGCTTCAAGGCCTTCCTGATGCGCGGGAACGTGGTCGACCTGGCCGTGGCCGTGGTCATCGGCGCGGCGTTCACGAACATCGTGAACTCCATCGTCAAGGGCATCATCAGCCCTCTCGTGGGCGCCATCGGCACCAAGAACCTGGATGTCTACACCTCGTGTCTGAAGGCACCCTGTGGGGTCGACGCGAAGGGCGAGCCGACCGGCGTCAACATCATGTGGGGTTCGGTGCTGAACGCGGCGCTCAGCTTCCTGATCACCGCGGCGGTCGTGTACTTCCTGATGGTCCTGCCCATGGCGAAGTACCTCGCCAAGGTGGAGGCGCGCCGCAAGGCGAAGGAGGGCGTGCAGGAGAGCATGGAGATCACCGAGCTGGAGGTGCTCAAGGACATCCGCGACGTCCTGGTCGCGCAGCGGAGCGGGAACGGCGAGGGCGGCCGGGTGCAGGGGACGCCGGGGGCGCGCGACGCCTTCTGACGGCCGCGGAGGGTCAGATGTGGTGCGGGGGCTTCTCGTCGAGGAAGCGCGCCAGGTCGGCCGCGCTTCCTCCGGCGGGCGGCCGCTCGCCCCAGCCGCGGTCGGTGTCGTCCGAGGACTGCTGGTCCAGCGGGTCGTCGAAGACGAGCTTCGGCCTGGGCTTCGGCTTCGTCTCGGGCTTCGCCCCGGCGTCGGGCTTCGGGGACTGCGGGTCGGAGGCGGGGGCGGTGCTCATGCCCCAAGGGTACGGCCGCCCGCGCCCCCGGCCCCGGTCTGTGTCACGACCGCTGCCGCTGCCGCCGGCACCGGCGCCGGCGCCGGCACCGGCGCCGGCCGGGTCAGCTGGGGGCCTCCGCGCCCTTGCGAGCGTAGAACCACCAGCAGACCGCGAGGCAGGTCGCGTAGAAGCCGATGAAGAGCCACAGCGCGTGGGTGACCGCCATGGCGGCGAACATCGCGGGGATGAAGAAGAAGCCGTAGGCGGCGATGGCGGAGGAGAAGCCGGTGACGGCGCCCGCCTCCATCTCCGACTGCTTCAGCGCGGCCGCCTGCGCCTGGGGGCCCTGGCCCTCCACCTGGCGCATGTGCTGCTCGCGGAAGATCACCGGGATCTGCCGGAAGGTCGAGCCGTTGCCCAGTCCGGAGAAGGCGAAGGCCGCCAGGAAGCCGATGAAGAACGCCCAGAAGCTCCCCTGGTCGCCGCCGGACGGCAGCGCGAAGATCACGACCACCAGGGCCGCCGCCATGCCGACGAAGGACAGCATGGTCACCCTGGCTCCGCCGATCTTGTCGGAGAGCCAGCCGCCGGCCCAGCGCATGAGCGCGCCGATGAACGGGCCGATCCAGGCGTAGGTGGTGGCCTGGTAGCCCTGCGTCTCGAAGTTGTTCTTGATCAGCAGGGGAAGGCCGGCGGCGAATCCGATGAAGGATCCGAAGGTGCCGACGTAGAGCCAGGTCATCAGCCAGTTGTGCTTGCGTTTGAAGATGACCTTCTGCTGGCTGAAGGGGGCCGCGGCCACCTTCAGGTCGTTCATCAGGAACCAGGCCAGCAGCGCCATGATCACCAGCAGCGGCACCCAGAGGAAGGCGCCGTTCTGGAGCCAGATGTCCGTGTTCTCCTTCGCGTCGTGCTGCGGGCCTCCCGCCGGGGCGCCGAGCACGGCGGCGGTGACCACCAGCGGCGCGACCAGCTGGACGACGCTCACGCCGAGGTTGCCGAGGCCTCCGTTGAGGCCGTTGGCGCTGCCCTTCTCCCGCTTGGGGAAGAAGAAGCCGATGTTGGCCATGGACGAGGCGAAGTTCGCGCCGCCGATGCCGCAGACGGCCGCGATGAGCGCCAGCTCCCAGTAGGGGGTGCCGGTGTCCTGGAGGGCGAAGCCCAGCCACAGCATGGGGCCGATCAGGATGAAGGTGCTGAAGGCGGTGAACTTCCGCTCGCCGAAGATCGGGCCGATGAAGGTGTAGAGGATCCGGAAGGTGCCGCCGGTGATGCCGGGGATGGCGGTCAGCCAGAACAGCTGCGACTTGGAGAAGCCGAAGCCGACGTCGTTCAGCTTGACGACGGTGACCGACCAGACCTGCCAGACCACGAAGCCGAGCATGAGCGCCGGGATGGACACCCAGAGGTTGCGCTGGGCGACCCGGCGGCCGGTGGCCCGCCAGAAGGCCTCGTCCTCGGGACGCCAGTCACCGATGGCGGCGCCGGGCTTGTAGGTCTCGGCG
This sequence comes from Streptomyces sp. NPDC044002, assembly GCF_056434525.1. Classification (NCBI taxonomy): domain Bacteria; kingdom Bacillati; phylum Actinomycetota; class Actinomycetes; order Kitasatosporales; family Streptomycetaceae; genus Streptomyces; species Streptomyces sp. NPDC044002. Next base: position 15,453 of record NZ_JBWKEZ010000011.1, on the reverse strand, counting down.
CGGTGCGAACGCACCGCGGACGGGGTGGGCGTGGGTATCGACATGGTCATCGGTCCTTCGGGTCGAGGAACCACAGGGCGATCACGACGAGGAAGGACAGGACCAGGAACCCCGCCCCCCACCAGGCCGTGCCGGTGTTGCCCTTCATCCACTCGTTGACGGTGACGGTCAGGGCCCAGAGCTGCCCGATCACGACCGTGAGGGCCAGGGCCAGGCGGGCGTTGAGCTTGGAGGAGCGCTCCGGTTCCTGTTCGGTGCCGGCGCCCGGGCCGGGGCCGGTGTGCCGGACGCGCGGGTCGCCGTAGCCGCTGGTGGCGCGGATCTGCGGGTACCGCTCGTGGACCGGCCGGTTCAGCCGGGGCTGGGCGCTCCCCGGGTGGTAGGCGGGGCGGGGAGGGAACTGTGCGTCGCTCATGTGCGCCTGCTTTCGTCGGCGCGGGCCGCGCCTGGGCAGCCCAGGCGCTGTGCCATCTCGATCTGGGAGTCTCCGAACTGCCGGCACAGGGCTTCCTTGGCGGGCTCCCCGGAGCGGGCGGTGGCGATGGCCCAGACGCTGCCGTCGCTCCGCTCGGTCAGGAAGATCCTCGGGAGTGGGCGGGGTGGCGGGCCCGCGGTCACCTCACCGGTGCGGGCGTCGAAGACGCCTTCGTGGCAAGGGCAGTACAGCTCTCCTTCGGGGCCGCGGTCCTCGCGCCAGAGCACGGCGCAGGCCAGATGGGTGCATACGGCGGAGTAGGCGACGAGGCTGCCGTCGCCCAGCCGGACGGCGAGGGCCCGGTCCTCGTCGCCGGGGAACCTGAAGGCCACGGACTCGCCCGGTGCGAGCTGGTCGGTGACCTTCTTGGGTTCGGGCATCGTCTCGCTGTCGCCGTGCCGGTGGAGGATGCCGGAGGCGACTCCGACCCCTCCGATGGCCAGGCCGCCGGAGACGGTGGCGACGATCCGCAGGTAGTCGCGGCGGGTGGTGAGGGAGTCGGCGCTGATCCGGTCGCGCAGCTGGTCGGCGGCGGCGTCGCCGCCGGCGTCCGGGCCCGGTCCGGAGCCGGGTGCGGGCTGCTGGGTCACGCTCATCGGACATCCACCCCATTCACCTCCACGACGGGCAGTCCGCCGGGAACGGGCCACTGGACCTTGTCTGCGGGAACGACCATCGCCACGCCGGTGGAGACGACCACGTCGCCGAAGGCGAAGGAGTCGGCGACCTGGACGCCGGGGCGTTCGGCCTGGAGCTCTTCGAGCGTTCCGTAGAAGAGGGCCCCGGTCGGGCAGACGGTGGCGCACATGGGGGCCAGGCCGTAGGCGGTGCGGTCGTAGCAGAGGTTGCACTTCATCTGGAGCTTCGCCTGGAGGTCGATCTTCGGGACGCCGAAGGGGCAGGCGTTGACGCAGTTGGCGCAGCCGATGCAGCGGGTGGTGTCGGCCTGTTGGACCACGCCGTCCGCGGTGACGAGGATGGCGTCGGCGGGGCAGACCTCGGCGCACGGCGCGACGGGGTCCTCGCAGTGCATGCAGACGGTGGGGAGCGAGGCGACGGACTGGCCGGGGTCGGTGTAGTCCAGGTGGATCATCGACTTTCCGCGGTGCGAGTCGCATTCGCGGCAGGCGGATACGCAGGCCTGACAGCCGATGCAGCGGCCGGGGTCGATGAAGATCGTGCGGCCCATCATGGCGGTGTCAGTTCCTCTCCGCCGTGCCACGGCCCTGCGAGGACGTGGGGGGCAGGGGGTCGGTGCGGGAGACCTGGGTCTCCGGATAGGCCTGGCGGCCGGGGGCCGTGGGCGGTGCGGGCACCTCGTCGACGCGCTCGGCCGCCTCGATGCGGGCGGCGCACACCTTGTACTCGGGGATCTTCGAGCGGGGGTCGAGGGCGTCGATGGTCAGGGCGTTCGCGGCCGTCGGGACGGGCCAGTGGTAGGGGATGAAGACGGTGTCGGGGCGGATGGCCTCGGTGACGAGGGCCGGGAAGACCTCGCTGCCGCGTCGGGTGACCACCCGGACGGGGTCGCCGTCGCGGAATCCGTGGGAGGGGTGCACCTCCACCCAGGGGCGCGGGGTCTGTTCGACGAGGGCGCCCAGCCGGCGGGTCTGGTTGCCGGACAGGAAGTGCGCGACGGTGCGGCCGGTGGTGAGGGAGAGCGGGAACTCCTCGGTGTAGGCGTCCATGGGCGGGTGCCATTCGACGACCTGCATGTGGATCTTGCCGTCGGGGTGGTAGGTCCTGCCGCCTTCGAACAGCCGGGGCGTGCCGGGGTGGTCGGTGGACGGGCAGGGCCAGGAGATGCCTCCGGTCGCTTCGAGCCGCTCGTAGGTGATGCCGTAGTAGTCGTTGACGGTGCCGGCGGAGGCGATGCGGAGTTCCTCGAACACCTCGCGGGAGCCGGGGAAGTCGAACTTGTCGCCGGCGCCGAGGCGTCTGGCCAGTTCGCACATCACCCAGGTGTCGGTGCGCACCCCGGCGGGCGGCTCTTGTGCTTTGTTGTGTTTGACGACCCGGGCTTCGGTGTTGGCCATGACACCCTCGTCCTCGGCCCAGACGGTGACCGGGAAGACGACGTGCGCGTTGGCGGCGGTCTCGGAGAGGAAGAAGTCGAACTGGGCGTGGAAGTCGAGGGTGTCGTAGCCCTGCTTGACCGCCCCGTAGTTGGGGAGTGAGACGAACGGGTTGTTGCAGATGCCGATCAGGCCGCGGATCTCCTGCCGCTGCATCTGCCAGACCATTTCCATCATGGAGGTGCCGGCCGGCGGGAGGTCGGCCTCGTCGATGCCCCAGATCCGGCAGATCTGGCGGCGGTGCTCCTCGTTCATGATGGAACGGCCGCCGGGCAGGAGGTCGGCCTTCTGGCCGTGTTCGCGGCCGCCCTGTCCGTTGCCCTGGCCTGTGATGGTGCCGTAGCCGGCGCCCGGTTTGCCGAGGTTGCCGGTGGCCACGCACATGTTGATGACGGACAGGCAGTTCTCGACGCCCTGTGAGTGGTGTTCGATGCCGCGGGCGTGGAAGGCCATCGCCTTGTCCGCGCCGGCGAACATGCGGGCGACCTGGACGATCTGGGAGGCGGGGATGCCGCAGATCTCGGCGGACCGGGCGGGCGGGTATTCCCGGACGGTCTTCTTGACCTCGTCCCAGCCGGTGGTGTGGGCGGCGAGGTACGCCTCGTCGGTGAGTCCTTCGTCGACGATGACGTGGAGCACGGCGTTGAAGAAGGCCGAGTCGGTGCCGGGTTTGATGGGGACGTGGACGTCGGCGGTGCGGGCGATGGCCGTCTCGCGCGGGTCGACGACGATGAGTGTCGCGCCCCGGTCGCGGGCGCCCCAGACGTACTGGGTCATCACGGGGAAGCACTCCCCCACGTTCGACCCGGCGATCAGCAGGCAGTCGGTGAGGAGGATGTCGGAGAAGGGATTGGCGGCGCGGTCGATGCCGAAGGCGAGCTTGTTGGCGCCGGCGGCGCTGACCATGCAGAGGCGGCCGTTGTAGTCGACGTGCCTGGTCTTCAGGGCGACCCGGCCGAACTTGCCGACGAGGTAGGTCTTCTCGGAGTAGAGGCTGGCGCCGCCGAGCAGCCCGAAGGCGTCGTTGCCGTGGGCGGCCTGGATGCGCCGGACCTCGGAGACGGTGAAGTCGAGGGCCTCGTCCCAGGAGACCTCTTTGAACTCCTCGTCGCGGGATCGGCGCATCAGGGGCGAGGTCAGCCGGTCGGGGTGGTTGACCTGCTGGTAGGCGTTGATGCCTTTGGGGCACAGCCGCATGCGGTTGATGTCGTGGTTGCGGGGTTCGACGCCGAAGACTTTGCCGGCGTTGTCGACCCGCAGGTACATGCCGCACTGCACGCCGCAGAAGCAGCAGTGGGTGGGGACGAGGGTCTCGCCGTTCTGGTCGGCGTGCCACCGGTCGGCGGGGATGCCGCCGGCGTCGCGGAAGTTGCGGGTGCCGGGCGGTGCGATGGCCGGGTCGAGGGGCAGCCGTGCCGGCTTGGCGGGGTCCGTCGCGGTCACTTGAAGCCCTTCTTGACGTGGGTCAGGTAGGCGTTGCCGCGCAGGACCCGCTTGCAGCGGGGGCAGTATTCGGCGAAGGCGTTGAAGTCGAGCCGGAGGTCCTGCATCGTGCCGCGCAGGTTCTCCACGTACGGGGTGGTGTCGATGGGTTCGCCGCAGCGCCTGCAGGCGAAGATCTCCTCGTCCTGGCGGGCGGTGTACTTGAAGAGCTGCATGCCGACGGCCGCCGGCCGCTGGACGATGTGGAAGAACTTCCCGAAGGGGATGTAGATGAGGGTGAAGACCACCGAGACCATGTGGAGGATCGCCAGGAACTCGTAGCCTCCGCCGTGCAGGAAGATCGACGAGAAGGTGAGCAGCAGCCCGGTCACCGAGATCACGATCAGGCAGATCAGCGGGAGCAGGTCGTAGGCGAAGCGCTGGCCGGTGATGGCGCCGCGGTCCTTCATGCGGCGCCACAGGAAGTACGAGGCTCCGGGGATGACGAGGACGGCGGCGATGTCCAGGCCGTGGAACATCAGCCAGCCCAGGAGGTCGAGCGAGTTGAAGCCGAGGACTTTGAAGCCCCAGATCCGCATCTCGTAGCCGGGTCCGGAGCCGCTGCCGGAGGTGAACGTGAACCAGCCCCAGGTGAGGGGGAAGGTGATCGCGGCGGCGAGCAGGCAGCCCCAGAAGATCAGCTGGTGGGCGGCCCAGCGGGCGCGTGAGCGGGCGCCGAGGAACTTCTGGAAGCCGAGGTAGGTGGCGATCATCTTCGGCAGGGCGGTGGGTGCCTTCTTGAAGTTGGCGGCCGAGAAGAAGCTGCCGAAGCCCTTCTTGAAGAGGCGGCGCGCGCCGGGTGCGGACACCCAGACCGTGTACCGGTAGGCCACTCCGAAGGCGAGGAAGACCGTGGCGACGGCGTACGGGAGCAGGGCGGAGTCGAAGTCCCGCAGGAGGCGGCTGCCCAGCACGATCGCGGCGATGAGGAGGAGGGAGACGGCGGCGCCGGCCGCGGTGGCGCGTGCGGTGACGGACCGTCCGGCCGGTGGCGGGGGCTCGGGCGGCCCGGGGGGCGGGCCCGCGGCGAGTACTTCTGTGGGCTCGGACACAGCACCACGCTAGGTGGTCCATGCCGATTCAGCCCGTTATGCGGAGCTTGGAATTACTCCGAACGGGTCATACGGCTTTCAGTCCGTGCGCCTCGAAGACCGCCTTGGCCTCCTGCACGTCCGCGGGGGTGGGCGACGGGGTGCCGTGCAGGGTGTAGGGCATGTCCAGGGCTTCCCACTTGCTCTCGCCGAGGTTGTGGAAGGGCAGTACGTCGACCCGTGAGACGTTCCCGAGGCCGGCGGCGAAGGCGGCGACCCCTTCGACGTTCTCGTGCGCGTCGGTGAGTCCGGGAACGAGCACGAACCGCAGGTGCACCTCCTTGCCGAGGCCGGCGAGGCGGCGCGCGAAGTCCAGGGTGGGCTCCAGCGGCCGGCCGGTGACCTTCTTGTAGGTGTCCCGGTCCCAGGACTTGATGTCGAGCAGTACGAGGTCCACGTCGCGCAGCAGCGCGTCGCTGGCCCGGGATCCGAGGAAGCCCGAGGTGTCGAGGGCGGTGTGCAGGCCCAGGTCGTTCTTCATGCGGTGCAGGAGTTCGCCGGCGAAGACGGGCTGGAGCAGGGGTTCGCCGCCGGAGATGGTGGCGCCGCCGCCGGAGGCGGAGATGAACCGGGTGTACTTGCGCGCTTCGGCGATGACGGCGTCGGCCGAGGTGCGTCGGCCGTTGCGCATCCGCATGGTGTCGGGGTTGTGGCAGTACAGGCAGGTCAGCGGGCAGCCGGCGAGGAAGGTCACGAACCGGGTCCCGGGGCCGTCGACTCCGGTGGACAGATCCCAGGAGTGCACCGAGCCCTCGCTCGGCCTCTGCGTCGCGGCGGCGGCCAGGGTCTGCGCGGGGGTGGCCGAGGGGCGGGGGGTGCCGGCGAAGGCGGCGTTCTCGGGGCCGACGGGGAGGCTCGTACCGAAGTAGACGGTCATGGCAGGTGCTCCAGTCGTGTTCGGCGTGTACCGGTGCGTCCGGTGGGGGCGGTGCGTCCGGTGGAGGCGCGCGGCTCGGGGCCGGGGTGAGGGCCCGGCCCCGGGCCGCGCGGTCTGCGGACGGCGCTACAGCGCGCCGTGGAAGGTGCGGTTCAGCACGTCGAGCTGCTGCGCCCGGGTGAGCCGCACGAAGTTCACCGCGTAGCCGCTGACGCGGATGGTCAGCTGCGGGTACTTCTCCGGGTGCTCCATGGCGTCCATGAGGGTGTCGCGGTTCAGGACGTTGACGTTCATGTGGAAGCCGTCGACTGCCATGTAGCCGTCGAGGACGCCGGCGAGGTTGCTGATCCGCTCCTGCGGGGTGCGGCCGAGACCGTCGGGCGTGACGGTGTTGGTCAGCGAGATGCCGTCCTCGGCGTCCTCGTAGGGGAGCTTGGCGACCGACAGGGCCGAGGTGACGTAGCCGTGGGTGTCGCGGCCGTTCATCGGGTTGGCGCCGGGGGAGAACGGTTCCCCGGCCCGGCGTCCGTCCGGGGTGTTGCCGGTCTTCTTGCCGTAGACCACGTTCGAGGTGATCGTCAGCACGGACTGGGTGTGCTCGGCACCCCGGTACGTCTCGTGCTTGCGGATCTTCCTCATGAACTCCTCGACGAGCCAGACGGCGATCTCGTCGACGCGGTCGTCGTTGTTGCCGTACGCCGGGAACTCGCCCTCGATGGCGTAGTCGGTGGCGAGGCCGCTCTCGTCGCGCAGCGCGGTGACCTTGGCGTGCTTGATGGCGGACAGCGAGTCGGCTGCGACGGACAGGCCGGCGATGCCGCAGGCCATGGTGCGGCGCACGTCGCGGTCGTGCAGGGCCATTTCGAGGCGCTCGTAGGCGTAGCGGTCGTGCATGTAGTGGATGACGTTGAGGGCGTGGACGTAGGTCTCTGCGAGCCATTCCATCTGCTCGTCGAACTTGGCCATGACCTCGTCGTAGTCGAGGACGTCGGAGGCCGGCAGGCCGGTCCGCGGCCCGACCTGGACGCCGGACTTCTCGTCCCGGCCGCCGTTGATCGCGTAGAGGAGGGTCTTGGCGACGTTGACGCGGGCGCCGAAGAACTGCATCTGCTTGCCCACCGGCATGGCCGACACGCAGCAGGCGATGGCGGTGTCGTCGCCGAAGCGCGGGCGCATCAGCTCGTCGGATTCGTACTGCACCGAGGAGGTGTCGATGGAGACGCGGGCGCAGAACTCCTTGAAGCCCTGCGGCAGGCGCGGCGACCAGAAGACCGTCATGTTGGGCTCGGGAGCCGGGCCGAGGTTGTAGAGGGTCTGGAGGTAGCGGAAGGAGGTCCTGGTGACGAGCGGCCGGCCGTCTTCTCCCATGCCTCCGATGGACTCGGTGACCCAGGTCGGGTCTCCGGAGAACAGCTCGTCGTACTCGGGGGTCCGCAGGAAGCGGACGATGCGCAGCTTGATGATGAAGTCGTCGACGAGTTCCTGTGCCTGCTCCTCGGTGAGGATGCCGGCCTCGATGTCACGCTGAAGATATATGTCGACAAAGGTGGAGGTGCGGCCCAGGGACATGGCCGCGCCGTTCTGCTCCTTCACGGCGCCGAGGTACGCGAAGTACAGCCACTGGATGGCTTCGCGGCCGGTGGCGGCGGGTCCGGAGATGTCGTAGCCGTAGGAGGCGGCCATCGCCTTGAGCTCGGACAGCGCGCGCATCTGCTCGGCGAGTTCCTCGCGCAGGCGGATCGTCTCCTCCAGCGAGCGGCCGTCGGCGGGGAGGGAGTTGAGCTCCTCCTTCTCGTCCTTCTTGAAGGCGATCAGGCGGTCGACTCCGTAGAGGGCCACGCGGCGGTAGTCGCCGATGATGCGGCCGCGGCCGTACGCGTCGGGCAGGCCGGTCACGATGCCGGCCTTGCGGGCGGCGCGGATTTCGGGGGTGTAGGCGTCGAAGACGCCGGCGTTGTGGGTCTTGCGGTATTCGGTGAAGACCTTCTCCAGCTCCTCGGAGACCGGGTAGCCGTAGGTCTCCAGGGCGCCGGCGACCATTCGCCAGCCGCCGTAGGGCATGATCGCGCGCTTGAGCGGGGCGTCGGTCTGGAGGCCGACGATCAGGTCCTTGTCCCGGTCGATGTAGCCCGGGGCGTGTGCGGTGATCGACGACGGGATGTCGTGGGCGACGTCGTAAATGCCCTTCTCGCGCTCCTCCGGGAACTTGTCGGTGATCGCCTTCCACACCGCGGTGGTGCGCTCGGTGGGGCCGGCGAGGAAGGAGTCGCCGCCTTCGTACGGCGTGTAGTTCTGCTGGATGAAGTCGCGGACGTCGATGGCGTCGCGCCACAGGCCGCCCTTGAACCCTTCCCAGGCCTGGCCGTTCTTCGTGGTCTCCACAGGGGTGGCAGTCATCGCCGGCACCTTCTCCGAGTCGCCTCATTGCTTGTGTCCATTCCACGCCTTTTGATCGATCATTTGGCGCCGCGATGGTCCTGATCTCCGGCCCGAAAGTCCCCCGACTCTCGGGAGCCGACCGCCGGCACCGTCTTTGAGCTGGAGGTTTTCACGGGACTAAAGTCCGTAGTGCGCTTGTGAATGCATTCACAAGAATTTGGAATGGAGGCCGGAAAGTCGGAAAAGCTGTCTTTCGGCGGCGCCTGTGGATAGTGCGACGCACGTCGTGAACGGGCCCGGCAGCATGAAGGAAGTCGGCGCGAGAGAGAAGAGGCGGAGATGAAGAACCAGGGGTTGTCCTGCGCGATGCCGGTGCAGGACGGGCCGGACGGCCCGAAGAGTCCGATGACGGCACCCCGGCCGGGCCAGGTCCGCCTGCCGAGGAAGAGGAGGAGGAAGAGGTACGCGGCCCAGCGCGCCGGCGGCCGTGAAGGGCTTTCGGGGGCGGCGGGCCCGGCCTCCCCGGCGGGTGACCGGGGTTCCCCTCGGACCCCGGCCTGGGCGGAGGCCGCGAGGCAGTTTGGCGGGGCTGCCAGGACCACACCCGGTATCGGGCGGTGCGGATGCCGGCTGTCGCCGTCGTCCGGCCCGGAGGCGGGGCCCCTGACGGTGGAGACGGGGGACTCGGTGATACGGCAGCCGGCTGGGGTGGAGGGGCGGTAACAGCGCCCACGGGGCCCACGTTGTGGCTGACCGGGGCGAAGCCCGGCGCCCCGGGCGGAGCCCAACGCCCGGGGTGAAGCCTGATGCCCCGGGCGACGCCCGACGCCCGACGCCCGGGGTGAGGGTCCGGGGCGCCGGGGATTCGGGTCGCCCGCCTGGTGGGTGGGCGCGGGGGCTGGGGTTGGGGCGGGGTCAGCTGGGGGCTTCTGCGTTCTTGCGGGCGTAGAACCACCAGGTCACGACCACGCAGCTGGCGTAGAAGGCGACGAAGCCCCACATCGCGCTGGTCACCGCGAAGTTGGCGAACATCGCCGGGATGAAGAAGAAGCCGTAGGCGGCGATGCCGGCGGTGAAGCCCGTCACCGCGCCGGATTCGATCTCCGCCTGCCTCAGGGCGGCCGCGTACTGCGGCGTGCCCTCCGTCAGGCCCTTCAGGTGCTGGGCCCGGAAGATGACCGGGATCTGCCGGAAGGTCGAGCCGTTGCCGATGCCCGAGAAGAAGAAGGCGGCCAGGAAGCAGAGGAAGAAGCCTTGGAACGAACCGTGGTCAGAGCCCGCGGGCAGGAAGTTGATCACGCCGATGATCGATACGCCCATGCCCGCGAAGGAGAGGATCGTCACCCGGGCGCCGCCCAGCTTGTCGGCGATCCAGCCGCCCGCCCAGCGGGCCAGCGCGCCCAGGGCCGGGCCCATCCAGGCGTAGGCGGCGACCGAGTACGCGGGGAAGGTGGTCTTGATGAGCAGCGGCAGGGCTGCCGCGAAGCCGATGAAGGAGCCGAAGGTGCCGACGTAGAGCCAGGTCATCAGCCAGTTGTGCTTGCGCCGGAAGATGATCTTCTGCTGGCTGAAGGGGGTGGAGGCGACCTTGAGGTCGTTCTGCCCGAACCAGGCGACCGCCGCGAGGACGACCAGGACCGGGATCCAGACGAAGGCGGCGTTCTGGAGGTAGATCTCCGAGCCGTTCGCCTTCTTCTGGCCCGCTCCGACGGCCAGGACGGAGGCGGTGATCAGGATGGGGGTGAGCAGCTGGACCACGGAGACGCCGAGGTTGCCGAGGCCGCCGTTGATGCCGGTGGCGTTGCCCTTCTCCTGCTTCGGGTAGAAGAAGCCGATGTTGGCGAGGGAGGAGGAGAAGTTCGCACCGCCGATTCCGCAGAGGGCGGCGATGGCGACCATGGTGGTGTAGGAGGTGTCCGGGTCCTGCACGGCGAAGCCGAGCCAGAGCAGCGGGATGACCAGGACCACCGTGGAGAGGGCCGTGAAGCGGCGCTGGCCGACCATCGGGCCGAGGAAGGTGTAGAAGATGCGGGCGGTGCCGCCGGTGAGGCCGGGGACGGCCGTCAGCCAGAACAGCTGCGACTGGGAGTAGCCGAAGCCGACGTCCTTGAGGTTGGTCGCCGTGATGCTCCACACCTGCCAGACCACGAACGCCACGAGCAGGGCGGGGACCGCGATCCACAGGTTCCTGGTGGCGACCTTCTTCCCGGTGGACTGCCAGAAGGCGGGATCCTCGGGGGTCCACTGCGTGATGGTGCGGCCCGGGCGGTACTGCGCCGGGTCGGCGGCGACCTGTGGCGCTTGCTGCGTGGCGGAACTCATGGCGTGGTCCTGAACATCGAGACGGGTCCTGACTTATCCAGGCTCCGCCGCGGGGGGCGGGGCGCGGCAGGGGCGAATGTCGTGCGGGTGGGGGGACCTTGTCCCGCCGGGCGTGGTCCCTTCGGCTCGGGGTCGGGCGGGGCGGGCCGGTACGAGTCCGCCCGGGGTACCCGTGGGGCGTCGGCCGCGCGCCTCGCCGGTCGGGGGGCCGGGCCCTGGTGTGCTGGGCGGTATGACGTACGTACCGATGACAGCCCGCAGCCGCGACGAGGGGCACCGGACGGCGACCTCGCTGGAGCTGTTCTTCGACCTGTGCTTCGTCGTCGCGATCGCCCAGGCGGGGGCGCGGCTGGTGCACGCGCTGGCGGAGGGCCATCCGGGGAGCGGGGTGGTCGGCTATTTCTTCGTGTTCTTCGGCGTGTGGTGGGCGTGGATGAACTTCACGTGGTTCGCCTCTGCCTACGACTGCGACGACGTGCCGTACCGGGTCGCGACGCTGGTGCAGATCGCCGGTGTGCTGGTCTACGCGGCGGGGGTGAGCCGGGCCTTCGACGACAACGACTGGGTGGTGGCCGTCATCGGCTACCTGATCATGCGGGTGGCGCTGACGGCGCAGTGGTTGCGTGCGGCGGCCGGGGAGGTCGGCGAGGCACGGGCGGCGGCGTTGAAGTACGCGGCCGGGCTGGTGATCTGTCAGGCGGGCTGGGTGGGGCTGCTGTTCGCTCCGGAAGCTTCGAAGCGCTGGCTGTTCCTGGTGCTGGTGGTGGCCGAGCTGATGGTGCCGGTGCTGGCCGAGCGGGGGCATCAGACGCCCTGGCACGCCCATCACATCGTGGAGCGGTACGGCCTGTTCACCATCATCGTGCTGGGCGAGACCATCGCGGCGAGCACGGTGGCGGTGAAGTCGGCTCTGGACGAGCACGAGGCGTTGGACGTGCTGCTGCCCATCGCTGCGGGCGGGCTGTTGATCGTCTTCGCCGCGTGGTGGATCTACTTCGCGGTGCCGATGCACGAGCGGCTGAACTCCAACCGGGAGGCGATCCCGTGGGGCTACGGCCATCTGCTGATCTTCGCTTCGGGTGCGGCGATCGGCGCGGGCATCGAGGTGGCGGTGGAGCACGCGGTGGGGAAGGCGCACATCTCGCAGGTCGCCGCGAACGCGGCCGTGACCGTCCCGTCGGCGCTGTTCCTGCTGATGGTGTGGTTGCTGCACTCGCGCCACTTCAAGCGGGGTGCGGCCCAGCAGCTGGTGCTGCCGGTGTCCGCGCTGGCCCTGCTCGCCTGTACGTGGGCCGGTTCGTACGCGGTCCTGTACGCGGGGCTGGTGGCGACGGCCGCGGTGGTGGTCGGCATGACCCTGTCGGTGCGCGGCGGGCAGTTCGAGCGTGCCGGTGCCGAAGTCTGAGGCTCCGGCCGTCACCCCCGCGCCCCCGAAGGCGTTCAGCAGCTCAGCGGAACGGCTACAGGAAGAGACAGCCCCCATGACACTCCCCCCGCAACGGCACGGCTCCGGTACCGATCCCGGAGGGGAACTGGCCGAGCCGGGTTTCTGGCAGCGGCCCCCCGATCAGCGGCTCGCGGCGTTCGCCCGGCTGCGGGCGCTGGACTCCCCGGTGTTCGTCCCCGAGGGGAGCGGTCACTGGGCGCTCGTGCGCCACGCCGACGTGCAGGAGGCGAGCCGGCTGCCGAAGGTGTTCGCGAGCGCGCCCGGGGTGACGACGCCGGAGCCGGCCCGGTGGGTGCGGGCGCTGTTCGGGGACTCGATGGTCAACCTGGACGGCCCGGACCACGCGCAGCTGCGGAAGATCGTGCAGCGGGCGTTCACGCCGCGGCTGCTGGCGGCGGCCGAGGAGGACATCCACGCGGTGGCGGCCCGGATCGTGGACGACGTCCTGGCCGAGCGGCCGCAGGAGTTCGTCTCGGCGGTGTCCTCGCGGCTTCCGCTGGAGGTCATCTGCAACATGATGGGCATCCCGGAGCACTACCGTGCGGAGATCGCGGACCGGGTCAACCACGCGTCCGAGAACATCGGCGTGGAGCGCGGGCTGGCGGCCCGGCTGCGGATGCCCGGGCGGGGGCTGCGGGCCCTGGCGCGGATGCAGCGGATGGTCGCGGGCATCGGGCGGGAGCGGCGCAAGAACCCCACCGACGACCTGATCTCGGCGCTGGTGTGCGCGAACGTGGACGGCCAGGCGCTGGGGGCCCGCCAGTTGGGCGCGTTCTTCAGCCTGTTGATGGTGGCGGGGGTGGAGACGACCCGCAACGCCATCAGTCACGGGCTGAGCCTGCTGACGGACTTCCCGGAGCAGCGGGACCTGCTGCTGTCGGACTTCGAGAAGTACGCGGACGGTGCGGTGGACGAGATGATCCGGCACTCGACGCCGATCATCCAGTTCCGCCGGACGGTCACCGCCGAGCACACGCTGGGCGGGCATGCGTTCCGGCCGGGGGACAAGGTGGTGCTGTACTACGCGTCGGCCAACCGTGACGAGGCCGTGTTCCCCGATCCGGACGCGTTCGACATCACCCGCTCCCCCAACCCGCATCTGGGTTTCGGCGGCGGCGGGCCGCACTTCTGCCTGGGCGCGCATCTGGCCCGGGTGGAGATGAAGGCGCTCTTCCGGGAGCTGCTCACGCGGCCGGTGGGGCTGCGGGCGGTGGGTCTGCCCGATCTGGCGGGCTCGAACTTCGACAACCGGGTCCGCTCGCTGCGGTTCGCCTTCGAGCACCCGGCGTGAGGGGCCGGCCGCCGGGCAGGCTGGGAGCCCGGCGGCCGGAGCACGGCGGCCGCCGCAGGCGCGGCGGCGGCTGCCGTGGGCAGGGGCCGGCGTGGGCGGGGGCCGGCGTGGGGGGGTGTCCGGCTAGCGCTGCAGGCTCTGCACGGTGACGAGGCAGTGGGCGCACTCTGTCAGGACCTCTTCGTCGCCGGCGAAGGCCTTCAGGAGCTCGGCGCTCACCGGCTTGCCGGGGACGGCCTCGGGCCAGGCGCGGGTGGCGAACAGGAAGTACACCTGGCCGCCGTCGTTGGCGGCCTCCACCCACTCGTCCGGGGCAGTGCAGGTGGCGTTCAGTCCGGGCAGGGTGAGGGCGATCTGGTTGTCCGCGAGGATGACCTTCACGTCGAACTTCTGCGGGTTCGCGGTGCCGTCCGCGACCTCGACGCCGATAGGCAGGCCCATCCCCTCCAGCAGCGCGCGGGCGGCCGCCTCGCCCGCTTCCCGGCCTCCCGGTCCGTCGCCGAGCGTGTAGGCGAGGAGGTAGGGGAGCTTGTGGCCCTCGGCGGGGTCGCCGATCCAGGCGAGCACGGAAAGGGTGCCGAGCTGACTGCGGTCGATTTCGGCTTGCGTAGAAGTCATGCGCGCACCTTAGTGCTCCGGCGCCGGGCCCTTTCACGGCCTTTCACCCGCGCGGGCTAGACCGACCAGAATCCCCCTCCGGAATTCGCCTGCATGTTCGCGTCCTGGTACTGGAGCCGCACGATCTTCTGGCTTTCCGGAATTTCGAACACGACCCATCCTTCGGCCCGCTCGCCGACCGCGAGGGAATCGAAGACGAGTGGTTTGCCGGTCGTCAGTTCGCCGGTGCGCACCACCGGGTGGCGCTTGCCCGCGCCGTCGTACGCCCACATGCGCCCGAGTGCCCCGTACGAGGCTCCTCCGACGTTGACGAACGACATCGAGGCGGCCACCCAGCGCTTGCCGGCGGGCGGCTGGTAGTTCGGTTCGACGCTGACCGCCGGGTCCACGAACGCGCTCAGCACCACCTGGAGGTGGCGGCCCACTTCGTGTCCTTGCACCCGTACGGAGTCACCCACATGGGCGTCCTTCGCCGCGCCGGGTACCGCGCCCGCCCGGTCCTGGGCGGCGGGGTCCTCGTCGGCGCCGGGCGCTCCGTCGTCGACGGGGACGGCCGGGGCCGCGGCGGGGGCGAGCGCGGCGCCCTCGGGGGCGCTCTGGCAGGCGGTGGCGGTGAGCAGCAGGAAGGGCATCAGGGCGGCGGCGGCGAGGACGGAGAACGAGGTGGGGACGGAGGCGGGCTGACGCATGCGGGAACCCCTTCGGGGATCTTCGGGGCGGTGAGTATTTCCGGCCAGTCTCACGCGCCCGAGCGGGGAATTGCACACACCGACACGAGCGCGCGGAACGAGTAGCCCGCCAATTGCCAGCACAATGCGTTCCGGTGGATTCCCGCCACCCGCACCCACCTGGAGGAAGAATGCGCACGTCCGCCCGCCGAATGACCCTGGGGGCCTTCTCCGCCCTGGCCGCGACGGCCCTGTTCGCGGCTCCCGCCCACGCCACCGTTTTCAATCAGGGAATTTCCGTACAGTCGGAAGCTCACATCACCGGGGACGGTTCCATCACCCTTTCCGGCACCTACCACTGCGAGGCCGCGTCACCCTCGGGGGCGGTTCAGATCAAGGCCACCGTCATCCAGGACAACACGCGGCTGAGCATCGGCGCGGGCGAGGTCGTCTGCGACGGCGCCGAGCACGAGTGGGTGGCCGGCAGCCCGCTCACCGGCGGCATCCACCCGGGTGCCGCGAGGGCCGTCGTGGAGCTCCAGGAGATCCACTTCTCGGGCGGTCTGCTGCCCCGCGGCATCGACACGGTCGCGCAGGACGACGAGGTCATCCAGGTCGTCGAGCGCGCGTAGAGGGGGCGGGGGGGGGGGGGGGGGGGGGGGGGGGGGGGGCGGGGGGTGGGGGGGGGGGGGGGGGGGGGCGCGACACGAACCCATCCCCACGGCAAC
>NZ_JBWKEZ010000010.1:115085-170265 GCF_056434525.1 Streptomyces sp. NPDC044002 | reverse complement strand
GGCGGGGGAAAAAGCAAAAAAAGAGGGGGGGGAGGTGGTAACCTTGTTGCGCACCCCCAGCAACGAAACCTACCCCCCCACCCCCCCCACCCCTCCCCCCTCGCCGGGCACCGCCGGGGGGCCACGCGCAGGTTGGCCGGCCCGGGAAGTGTTCGGGCTTCGTGGATATCCTGAAACCTCTCGGGCGCCACCCTCACGGAGGGAAGCAGAGCATGATTCGGCAACCGCGCCTCGCGCTGCTCGTCCCGGCCATCACCTCCGCCGCCGTCCTCTGCCCCCTGTTCGCCGCGCCAGGGCACGCGGCGGCCCCGGGCGCCGCCCCCTCGGCCCGCCCGGCCCCTTCCTGCCAACTGGTTCCCGACCAGTCCACCGCCGGCGGGAAGGCCCGGTTCGCCCTGCGGCTGTCAGGGTTCGAGCCGAATCAGTCGGTCCGGATCGAGGGAGGAAAGACGTCGTTCCGCACGACGGTGGACGGCCAGGGGGCGTTCGTCCGGGCGGGCGTCCCCTTCGGCAGTTACCGTGTCGGCTTCTCGGCGCAGGGAACCCACGCCAGGCAGTCCGTCCCTTGCACCACCGCACCGGGGACGACGCCTGACGGCGGGGGCAACCAGCCGGTGAGGGTCACGGCCGTCGAGATCATCCCCTTCACCGCGCAGAACACCGTCATCGACTGCAAGAAGACCAACAGGGTGGAGGTCGACGGCAAGATCACAGCCACCGGCAAGGGAGACGTCATCTACGGCTGGGAGTGGACGAACCAGCCCGACGGCAGCCAGACCAGGTCGCCGTCGGCCACCGTCACTTTCACCCGTGGCACCACGCAGAGCCACTCTCTCTTCAAGGCGATCGAGGTACCTCCCGCGAAATTCGGCGACGTGGCGTTCCGGAAGCTGCACATCGAACTGCACGTACCGGTGCACGTCATGCACGCACAGCTGGACCTGACCCTCAAGTGCTCCTGACGAAGCCCCGTTCCGCATTCCTTCTCCGCTTCGCGCGCAGGTGCCCTGCGTGTTCTGTCAGCCGCACGGGTCACAGTGCGCGACCATACGGACGCCGAGAGCAAGCAGCCCGCAGGTGGAGACACCGAGACAGGAAGAAGGACGGACGTGTCCCGCAGCGAAAGCGAGAACCCCGCAATCCCCTCCCCGGCCGCCACGCCGACCCCCCGCCCCATGACGAACCGGGACTGGTGGCCGAACCAGCTGGACCTGCAGGTTCTCCACCAGCACTCGCCCCGGGCGAACCCGATGGGCGAGGACTTCGACTACGCGGAGGAATTCGCGGGCCTGGACGTCGAGGCCCTGAAGCGGGACGTCTTCGAGGTCATGACGACCTCGCAGGACTGGTGGCCCGCCGACTACGGCCACTACGGGCCGCTCTTCATCCGGATGAGCTGGCACGCGGCCGGCACGTACCGGATCGCCGACGGCCGCGGCGGCGGCGGCTCCGGCGCGCAGCGCTTCGCCCCCCTCAACAGCTGGCCGGACAACGCGAGCCTCGACAAGGCGCGCCGTCTGCTGTGGCCGGTCAAGCAGAAGTACGGCCGGAAGGTCTCCTGGGCGGACCTCCTCGTCTTCGCCGGGAACTGCGCCATGGAGTCCATGGGGTTCAAGACGTTCGGATTCGGGTTCGGCCGGGAGGACATCTGGGAGCCGGAGGAGATCTTCTGGGGTCCCGAGGACACCTGGCTCGGGGACGAGCGCTACAGCGGTGACAGGGAACTGACCGGCCCGTTCGGCGCCGTGCAGATGGGGCTGATCTACGTCAATCCGGAGGGGCCGAACGGAAATCCGGACCCCGTCGCCGCCGCCAAGGACATCCGCGAGACGTTCGGGCGCATGGCGATGAACGACGAGGAGACGGTCGCCCTGATCGTGGGCGGGCACACGTTCGGGAAGTGCCACGGCGCGGTCGATCCCGAGTACGTCGGCCCGGAGCCCGAGGCCGGGCCGCTCGAGCAGCAGGGGCTCGGCTGGACGAACTCGTCCGGCACCGGCATGGGCGTCGACACGATCACCAGCGGGCTGGAGGGCGCCTGGACGACCGAGCCGACGAAGTGGGACAACGGCTACCTGGACAACCTGTTCCGGTACGACTGGGAGCTGACCCGCAGCCCGGCCGGAGCGCAGCAGTGGACGCCCACGGATCCCGCGGCCGGGGGCACGGTGCCCGACGCGCACGACCCGTCGAAGCGGCACGCCCCGATGATGCTGACGACGGATCTCTCGCTGAAGGTGGACCCCGTCTACGGGCCGATCGCGAGGAGCTTCCACGAGGACCCGGCCAAGCTCGCGGACGCCTTCGCCCGCGCCTGGTACAAGCTGCTGCACCGCGACATGGGTCCGGTCTCGCGCTACCTCGGCCCGTGGATCCCCGAGCCGCAGCTGTGGCAGGACCCGGTGCCCGCCGTCGATCACGAGCTGGTCGGGGACGCGGAGATCGCCGACCTCAAGGCCCGGATCCTCGGCTCGGGGCTGTCCGTCTCCCAGCTGGCCGCCACCGCCTGGGCCGCGGCCGCGTCCTTCCGCGGCACCGACATGCGGGGCGGCGCCAACGGCGGCCGGATCCGGCTCGCGCCGCAGAAGGACTGGGAGGTCAACGCCGGGACCGAGGTGTCCGGGACGGTGGCGGCCCTCGACCGGATCCGGCAGGACTTCAACGCCGCGCAGGGCGGCGGGAAGAAGGTGTCCCTCGCCGACCTGATCGTCCTGGGCGGCTGCGCGGCCGTCGAGAAGGCGGCCAAGGACGCCGGGCACCCGGTCACGGTGCCGTTCGCGCCGGGGCGTACGGACGCCTCCCAGGAGCAGACCGACGTGGCTTCGTTCGCCGTGCTCGAACCGAGGGCGGACGGCTTCCGCAACTACCTCCGGGCGAAGGAGAAGCTGTCGCCGGAGACCCTCCTGCTGGACCGGGCCAACCTGCTGACGCTGACCGCGCCGGAGATGACGGTGCTGGCGGGCGGCATGCGGGCCCTGGACACCGGCTTCAAGGGGTCGCAGCACGGTGTCCTCACGGCCCGGCCGCAGGTGCTGACCACCGACTTCTTCGTGAACCTGCTGGACATGGGGACGCAGTGGTCGGCGTCGGCCACGGACGAGAACGTGTTCGAGGGCCGGGACCGCGCCACGGGCAAGGTCAGGTGGACGGCGACCGCGGTCGACCTGGTCTTCGGCTCGCACTCCCAGCTGCGGGCCCTGTGCGAGGTCTACGCCTCGCAGGACGCGGGCGAGAAGTTCGTACGCGACTTCGTGGCGGCGTGGGACAAGGTGATGACCCTGGACCGCTTCGACCTCGCGTGAGCGGCGGCCGGGGCGCCTGACCGGCGGCCCGGCCCGGACCGTGCCGGTGGGCACGCGCCCGGCGGGCGGCGCATCCTGGGAGGAGGACCCTCGTGCCTTCCCGAACCCCTTGGGGGACGTCATGGAACTGGGCTTCCTCAAACCTCTCTTCTCCCGCCCCGGTCCCTGGGCCTCCGTCTACGTGGAGGGCAGCCGCGCGACCGAGGACGCGCAGCGGATCCGGGCACTGCGCGAGCGGGCCGTCGCCGCACAGCTGATCGACGCGGGCGCCGACGCCTACACCGTCCGGGCCGTGGTGAACCGGCTCCTCGGGGAGCCCGTCAGCGGGGCGCCGCCCGGCCGGGCGCTGTTCGCCTCGGGCGCCGAGGTCCTGCTCGACGTACCGCTGGCGAAGGCCCCGGCGGCCACCGAGGCGACCTGGTCGGTGCTGCCGCACATCGCCCCGCTGGCCGGGCTGCGCGGGGAGGAGCCGGCCTGCCTGGTGGCGTACCTCGACCGCACCGGCGCCGATCTGGAGCTGCGCGAGGGCACCCGCCGCCAGGCCCTGGGCCGGGTGCGGGGCGGCGAGGAACCGGACCGGGGGCACCGCGGCGTGCCGGCGGACCGGTACGAGTGGCACTACCGGAACCGGGCCGAGAACGCCTGGCACGGGACGGCCGGGGCCATCGCCGCCGAGCTGTCCCGGCAGTGGCCCGGGAGCGGCGCCGGGCTGCTGGTACTGGCCGGTGACGCCCGGGAGCGGCGGGCCGTCCACGCCCGGCTGCCGGAGCCGATGCGGACGCTGGCCGTCGAGGCGGACGGCGGCGGGCGCTCGCCGGGGGCCTCCCGGGAGGTTCTCGACCGCGAGATCGCGCGGGTGCGCGAGGGATTCGCCCGCGAGCGGCTGGAGGCCGCCCTGGAACGGTTCCGCGCGGGCCGGGGCCGGCCCGGCGAGCACCGGGAGTCCACCGTGGACACCGGTCCGGGTCAGGCCGCCGAGGGCATGCCGGCGGTGCTGGACGCCGTACGCAGCCACCAGGTGGCGACGCTGCTGCTCGGGCCGGAGGGCTCCGACGCGGGGCGGGAGGTGTGGATCGGGCCCGGCGTGGACGAGGTCGCTGTGCAGCGGGGCCAGGCGCAGGCGATGGGCGTCGGCAAGCCGGTACGGGCGCGTGCGGACGACGCGCTGCTGCGTTCCGCGGCGGCGGCCGGCTGCGAGGTGCTGGTGGTGCCCGCGGGCATGCCGGGCCCGGCGGGCGGGCTGGGGGCCGTGCTGCGCTGGACGGTGTGACGGGTGCGGGCCACCCGCTGCCGGCCGGCGGCGGGTGGCCCGTTGTGATCGGGACGGGGGCGGCTACGGGGCCATCTCGTACGCCCCGGACAGCGCCTCGACGCGCTGCCAGATCCGCGCCGCGCGGGCCTCGTCGACGACCGGGCGGCGTACGGCGCCCAGCGCCCAGGCCTGCTGCGCCTCGGTGGCGGAGTCCTTGCCGTGCAGTTCGACGGCGTGGCCGGAGAAGTCGCGGACGAGGACGGAGAACAGCTCGTCGAGGACGTCCGGGTCCAGGTCCGTCAGCCGGGCCTGCTCCAGGATCAGCTGGGCGTGCACGACCAGGGCGAAGAGCTGGCCGACGGAGAGGAGGAAGTCGAGGTCCCGGCTCTGCTCCTCGTCGGGGGCGATGGTGGCGACGAACTCGCAGAGGGCGTCGGCCTGTTCGCGCAGCCGGGCCACGTTCGCCACGTCGGCGTACGCGTCGAAGGCGGGCCGCCAGTCGTGGAAGCGTACGGAGCCCAGGCCACGGGCCGGGCCCTGGCGGAAGAGGAAGTCGTCGTCGGCCGCGTCGAGGCGGGTGGGCACGGCCGGGTAGTCGACCGGCTCCAGCAGGTGGTTGCGCATGAACTTGAGGATCAGCGCGAGGTTGACGTGGACGGTGCCTTCGAGCTTGGGCAGGCTGCGGATCTCGACGGCCGCCTCGGCGAAGTAGGTGTCCTTCTCGAAGCCCTTGGCGGCGATGACGTCCCACATGAGGTCGATGACCTTCTCGCCCTCGGTGGTCACCTTCATCTTCGTCATCGGGTTGAAGAGGAGGTAGCGGCGGTCGTCCGGACCGGCGGAGCGGAAGTAGTCGACGGCGCGGTCGCTGAAGAGCTTCATGCCGACGAGGCGGACGTAGGCGTCGGCCAGTTCGCGGCGCACGTGCGGGAAGGCGGTGACGGGGCGGCCGTAGAGGATGCGGTTCTGGGCGTGGGTGACGGCCTCGTACATCGCGTGCTCGCAGATGCCGATGGAGGCGGTGCAGAGGTTGAACTTGCCGACGTTGACGGTGTTGAGGGCGGCGTCGAAGGCGGCGCGGCCGGTGTGCAGGACGTCGGCGGCGGCCACCGGGTAGTCCTCCAGGCGGAACTCGCTGACGTACTTGGAGGAGTCGACGACGTTCTGCACCAGGTGGTAGGCCGGGTGGCGGCTGTCGGCGGCGAAGAAGACGTAGCCGTCGGGGCCCTCGACGTCGGTGCGGCGGCCGAAGACGGAGACGAGCCCGGCGGCGTTGCCGTTGCCGATGTAGTACTTGGATCCGCTCGCGCGGAAGCCGCCGTCGCCGTCGGGCTCCAGCAGCATGTCGGTGGAGTAGATGTCGGCGCCGTGGGTCCGCTCGGACAGGCCGAACGCGAACACCTCGCCCTGGGTGAGGAGTTCGGCGGCGCGGGCGCGGGCGTCGGCGTTCTGGCTCTGCCAGACCGGGCCGAGGCCGAGGATGGTGACCTGCCAGGCGTACCAGTAGTCCAGGCCGTAGAAGCCGAGGATCTCGTTGAGGGCGGCGATCCGGGCGGTGTCCCAGCGCTGGTCCTCCCGTCCGGCGGCGGAGGCCGGGGTCAGGAAGGTGGCGAACAGGCCCTCCTTGGCGGCGAAGGCGAGGAACTCCCCGAGCCAGGCGCGGGAGCGGTAGTCCTCGATCAGCTTGCGCTTGCCGCGCTCCTCGAACCAGTCGACGGTGGCGCGCAGCAGGCGGCGGGTCTCCGGGTCGAAGTGCGCGGGGTCGTAGGTGCGCGGGTTGAAGAGCAGGGAGTCGGCCATGAGGGGTCGCCTTCCGTGGTGTGGATGGTGGGTGGTACGTGTTTCAGGCGGACGGGGGTGGTGTCGCGCCGAGGCGGTGGAGGGTGGCGAGGACGTCGTCCAGCCAGGCGATCGTCATCCGCTCGTACGCGATGCCGCCGCGCAGTACGGCGTGCTGGAGCTCCTGCCCGGCGTCGAGCGGGGCGGGGGCCTCGGGGCCGGTGAAGTCGCGCAGCTCGCCGGCGAGGTAGTGGGCGAGCCGTTCACCGTGGACCCGGTGGTGCCGTTCGACCTCGCGGATCAGCGCGGCCGGGTCGTCGAAGGCGGCCCCGCGGATCTTGACGGCGAGGTCGTGGCGCATGCTCTCGGGCTCGATCGGCTCGTGCAGCCAGCGCGAGAGCGCCGCGCGGCCGGGCCCGGCGACGGAGTACTCCTTCTTGTCCGGCCGACCCTGCTGCGCCACCGCGCGGGCGGTGAGCAGCCCGTCGCGCTCCATGCGGCCCAGGACGCGGTAGATCTGCTGGTGGGTGGCGGTCCAGAAGTAGCCGATGGACCGGTCGAACCGGCGGGCCAGTTCGTATCCGGAGCCGGGCATCTCCAGCAGGGAGACGAGGATCGCGTGGTCGAGCGCCATGCCCCCGATCCTCTTATGCAACTCGTTGCATAGACAAGTGCCGGAGCTCCGGTGAGACGCGGCTCACCCGCCGGTAACCCGGTGGCAGGCGCGTGAGGGCGTGCGTGACCATGGTCCGCATGAGTGATCAACCTGCGCGGTGGACCGGGGCGACCGTGTACCCCGACATGTGGGCGGACCCGGACGACGACCCCCGCAACCGGGAGGGCGGCGGTCCGGACGGTGAACTCGCCACGCTGCTGGAGTTCCTGACGGACTACCGCCTGACCCTGCGGATGAAGTGCGAGGGGCTGGATCCCGGGCAGCTGGCCCGGCGGTCGGTGCCGCCGTCCACGATGTCGCTGCTCGGGCTCGTGCGGCACCTCGCCGAGGTGGAGCGGGACTGGCGGAACTGGATCATCGAGGGCGAGCCGCTGCCGAAGCTGTACGGCGTGCGGGACGGGGACTTCGACGGGGCGGTCGCCGACCGGGCCGTCGTGGACGCCTCGTACGCCGACCTGGAGCGGGAGCAGGCCGCGATGGACGCCGCGCTGGCCGCGTTCCCGGACCTGGGCGCGCGCGTGGGCAAGGACGGCATCGCGGTGCGGGAGCTGATGGTGCACCGGATCGAGGAGTACGCCCGCCACTGCGGCCACGCCGACCTGCTGCGCGAGTGCGTGGACGGCCGGGTCGGCCAGTGAGCCGGCCCCTCAGGGGGCGCTGCGCGCGATCAGGGAGTTCAGCAGGGCGGCGCCGCGCTCGGCGTCCCCGACACTGACGGCGAAGTCGGCGCCCCGGCGGGGGTGGATGACCAGGCATTCGCCCGCCCGGAGCATCACCGTCGTCCCCTTGCCGCTGAGCCGGTACCCCCAGCCGCCCACCTGCGCGGGGGTCCGGTGCTCGGCGCGCGCCGACTCGATGTCCTCGGCACGCCAGCGGCGGACCGGCAGGCCCAGCGGACCGAAGGCCACTTCGAGGCCGCGCTCGCTGACGCGCGCCCGTACGGAGGAGCAGGCCAGGACGGTGACGGACGCGATCGCCAGGGGTGCCAGGAGCGCCCAGGGCGGTGCGGTCAGGCCCGCCACGGCGGGCAGCGCGGCGGCGAGCGCGCCGGCGCCGGTCAGGGCCGCGAGGCCCAGGAGCCAGGGGTTCGCCGTGCGGGAGAGCCATACGAGGGTCTCGCCGGCCGGTATCTCCATGCCCGGCACGGCGTCCGCAGGCCGGGCCGCCGGGGCGGGTCGGCGCCGGGTCGCCAGCCGGCCGGCCAGTCCCGCGACGGCCGCCACCACGACCGTCACGGCGAGCACGAGGTTCGCCGACCCCGCCTGGTGCCAGTCGGCGCGGTCCAGGTTGGCCCGGACGATGCCGGCCTGGGCGCCGACGAGGAAGACGGCTCCGGCCGGCAGCGCGACGTAGACCGCCGCACCCCCGCGGGGCCGTGCGAGGGTGACGGTCAGCAGCGCGAGGACCGCCCAGACGAGCGCCGGGAACAGGGCGGCGGCCCACAGCGGCATCGAGCCGTCCGGACCGGCGGAACCCCCGCTCCAGTGGGTCGCGAGCCGCTCCGGCAGCCGGCCGCTCGCGGCCCAGGGCAGTGCGACGAGCACGGCGGACGGCCCCGCCACCCAGATCGCGGCGGACCACGGACCCGGACCGCCCCGCCCGCCCCTTCCCCGCGCGCCCGCCACGCCCTTCGCGCCCTTCGCGTCGAACACGCCCGCCACGCCCTTCACGCCCTTCACGGCAACCCCCTGATCATTTCGACGAGATCGGACCTGCTGTACCCCGACTGCGCCGCCTCGGCGACGAGTTCGCGCACGCGGTCGAGCAGTGCCGACCGCCGGTCCGCCCCCGCGGCCACGGTCACGCCCCGCCCCCGCCTGAACTCCAGCACGCCCTCGTCACGCAGGGCCCGCAGGCCGCGCAGGACCGTGTTGGTGTTGACCCCCATCGCCAGGGAGAGGTCCCGCGCGGAGGGCAGGCGGTCCCCGGGGCCGCACTCGCCGTCGGCGATGGCGCGCCGGATCGCACCGGCCACCTGTTCGTGCAGCGGCCGGCCGTCCGCGGTGTTCAGTCTCAGCAGCATGGTGCCAATGACAGTAGCACCATTGGCTTCATACCCTCTGGCCCCGGGGCCTCCGGCCGCGTGAGAATGCCGCCATGACGAACCCCCCTGCCGCCCCCGCCGTCCGTGTCGAACGCGACGGGCCCGTGACGACCGTGGTGCTGTCGCGGCCCGGCGCCCGCAACGCCGTGGACGGACCGACCGCCGCCCTGCTGGCCGACGCGTTCCGGGCGTTCGAGGCCGACGAGGGGGCCTCCGTCGCGGTGCTGTGGGGCGAGGGCGGGACGTTCTGCTCGGGCGCCGACCTCAAGGCCGTCGGCACCGGCCGCGGGAACCGGGTGGAGCCCGACGGCGACGGCCCGATGGGGCCGACGCGGCTGCGGCTGACCAAGCCGGTCATCGCGGCCGTCGCCGGGCACGCCGTGGCCGGCGGTCTGGAACTCGCCCTGTGGTGCGACCTGCGCGTGGCCGAGGAGGACGCGGTCTTCGGGGTGTTCTGCCGCCGGTGGGGGGTGCCGCTCATCGACGGCGGCACGGTCCGGCTGCCGCGGCTGATCGGCGAGAGCCGGGCGATGGACCTGATCCTGACGGGCCGTCCGGTACCCGCCGCCGAGGCCTTCGCGATGGGCCTGGCCAACCGCCTCGTACCGCCGGGGCGGGCCCGGGAGGCGGCGGAGGAACTGGCCCGGGAGATCGCCGCGTTCCCCCAGCTGTGCCTGCGCCACGACCGGCTGTCCGTACGGGAGCAGCACGGCCTGCCCGAGTCCGAGGCGCTGGCGGCCGAGCTGCGGCACGGCATGGTCCCGCTGGAGGCGGGCGAGACCGGCGCCGGCGCGGCGCGCTTCGCGTCCGGGGCGGGCCGGCACGGCTCCTTCACCGGCTGACCTTCCCGAGGGGCGTCGTGGGCGCGCTGCCCGCGGCGGCTGGTCCGGTCTTCGCGGGGCTCTGCGCCGCTTTACGGCCATCCGGGCGGGCCCGGCGTGTGGCGTCGGCCGCTCCGGCCCGCCACCCGTAGGTTTCGCAGCACGAACGCCCCCGCGGGGGCGCGGAACGCGTGCGGGAGTGGGTGACCGGCGATGACCGGGAAGCGGACGATCACGGTGTTCGGCGCGACCGGGCAGCAGGGGGGCTCCCTGGCCCGGTCCGTCCTGGAGGACCGGGGCGGCGACTTCGCCGTGCGCGCCGTGACGCGCGACCCCGGCTCGGACCGGGCGCGGGAGCTGGAGCGGCTCGGGGCGGAGGTGGTGGCGGCCGACCTGGACGACGAGGCGAGCCTGGGGCCGGCGCTCGAAGGGGCGTACGGGGCGTACCTGGTGACCGACTTCTGGGCGGACATGGACGCCGCGCACGAGAAGCGGCAGGCGGCGGCCCTCGCCCGGGCGGCCGGGCACGCGGGCGTGCAGCACGCGATCTGGTCCACGCTGGAGGACACCCGCCACTGCATTCCGGTCGACGACGACCGGATGCCGACGCTCCAGGGGCAGTACAAGGTGCCGCACTTCGACGGCAAGGCGGAGGCGGACCAGTACTTCCTCGACGCGGGCGTGCCCGTCACCTTCCTGCGGTCCGCGTTCTACTGGGAGAACCTGCTGGGCGCCTTCGCGCCGCGGGAGGCGGAAGACGGCAGCCTGGAGCTGATCTTCCCGATGGGCGAGAAGCGGCTCGCCGGCATCGCCGTCGAGGACATCGGCAAGACCGCGCACGCGATCTTCAAGGGCGGCGCGGACTACGTCGCCGCCACCATCAGCATCGCCGGCGAACACCTGCGGCTCGCGGACATGGCCGCGGCCATGACCGGGTCCCTGGGCCGGCCGGTCCACTACCGGCCCCTGACCCCGGACGCGTTCCGGGCGCTCGGCTTCCCCGGCGCCGACGAGGCCGGCAACATGTTCCAGTTCTACGCGGACTGCGAGGCCTCCTTCACCGGCGCCCGCGACCTGGACGCCGTCCGCCGCATCAACCCGGCCCTCCAGAACTTCGCCACCTGGCTGGCCGCCCACCGCGACCGGTTCTGACCGGGCCGGGTGCGCGCCCCGCCCCACGCCCGCGGCGCCGTGAGGTTTGTGCCGCGGCGGCGGGGGAACGCGCCGACCGAGCGGCAGCGCACTGCCCTCACCCGGAGTCACCGGGCCGGTGACGGCATCGGGCCGAGGTGCGGCGGGCCGCGGCGGAAGGAAGGCGAGCGCCATGGGCTGGGCTTCGTGGACGACCCGATCGGTCGTCGCTGGAGGGGGCGGCGTACGGACGACGGGAGCGGGCGTGCTGACGGGGGTGCTGGAGGTCCGCACCGACTGGTCCGACGGTCTCGCGTACGTGACCGTCCGCGAGGGCGGTGACTCCCCCTGGCAGACAGTGGCGGGAAGTCCCGTCCCGTGCCCGAACGGGTACGCCAGCAGGCGCCTGCATGACGGCTTCCTCGACTCGGTCCGCGGCCGGGGCACCACGACCCTGGCGGCCGTCCGGCCGTCCGTCGGAGCCGGCCGCCTCCGGGGCCGCGCCGCCGCCCTGCCCGTCCTGAGCGAAACCTGACAAAACGCGGCCCCGACGTCAGCGAGCCTCTTACCCGCTCGGCCCGGCGCCACGCCAGGATGGGGCCCCGCGGGCCCGTCGTCCGCGCGGGTGATGGAAAGGGGAACGTATTGATCACCACGGACGTCGAGTACCGCGGCACCACCGTCCTGGTCAGCGTCGGCGGAGAGCTCGACGAGGAGTCGGGCCGGGTCCTGCGGCAGGCGCTGGAGCACGTCACCCCCGGCGAGCGGGTCCTCATGGTCGATCTGCACGGGGTCCCGGTCATGACCGCGGGCGGCCTGCTGCACCTCCTGGACCTGCACCGGCGTGCGGAGGACCGGGGCCTGCGGGTCCTGGTCGTCGGCTGGCAGCCGCAGCCCCGGGAGCTGATGGCCCGGACCGCAGGCCTGCCCGGCCCCGCGTCGGCCACCGCCGACCGGTACGCGACGCCGGGCTTCCGCCGGCTGCTCGCCGAACGCGCCGAGCGCACGCGCGAGTTGACGGAGTCCGGTTCGGGCCGGGTGCCGGCCGGCGGGTGAGCCTGCTCCCGCCGGCCGGCGCCGCTGCTGGGAGGGGCGGCGCTCGGCGACCCGGCGTGGTGCGGGCCGGGGCCGCGCCGGCCTCCGCCACGGCCGACGCCAACGCGGACGTCCGCGCGTACGCCGCCCGCGCGGGGGCCTGACGGCCGACGGGCGGGGGGCGGGGTCCGGTGCCAGGCTGGGCACCCAGCGGACCCGTGAAAGGCCGGCAACATGATCACCACCGACTACGTCCCCGGCTCCCCCTGCTGGCTCGACCTCGGCACCCCCGACGTCCCCTCGGCCGCGGCCTTCTACTGCGCCGTGTTCGGGTGGTCGTACGCGTCCATGGGCGGCATGGAGGGCGGGGTGTTCCGCAGGGACGGGAAGGCCGTCGCCGGACTCGGCAGGCTCACCGAGCGGGGCGCCCGCTCGGCCTGGATGATCTACTACAGCGTCACCGACGCGGACGCCGCCGCCCGGGCCGTGGAGGCCGCGGGCGGCACCGTCCGGGTGGCTCCGATGACGTTGGACGACGCGGGCCGGATGGCGCAGTTCAGCGACCCCCAGGGCGGCCAGTTCGCCGTCTGGGAGCCGGGCACGGACCGGGGCGCCGAGCTGGTGGACGAGCCGGGGTCGCTGTGCTGGACCGAGCTGTTCACGAGCGACGCCGCGGCCGCGCGGGAGTTCTACGGCGGCGTCCTCGGCTGGCGCTTCAGCGACATGGAGCTGCCGGGCGGCGCGGGCGCGTACGCGCTCATCACCCCGGCGGGCCTCCCGGAGGAGCGGATGCACGGCGGCCTGATGCACCTCGACGGGGAGCACCTCGCGCTCACGCGGGGACGCCCGTACTGGCACCCGGTGTTCGCCGTCGCCGACTGCGACGCGGCGGTGGCGGCGGTCACCGCGCACGGCGGCACGACGCAGACGGGCCCGGAGGACGTGGAGGGCATCGGCCGGCTCGCCGTCTGCCTCGACCCCTGGAACGCCGACTTCGTGGTCCTCGCCCCGGCGGGCGCCGACGGCTGAGCGGCCGGAAAACCGTGCGGGGCGGGGGCACGGTCCTGCCTATGCTGCGGCGCATGGGACTGGACCTCACGCTGTTCATGGCGGACTGGGCACGGCTGGCCGCCCTCCCCGTCGGGGAGCAGGCCCGCGCGCTCGGGGACGCGGTCTGGCCGCGGGACCCGGAGGAGGACGGCTCCCGCTGGGAGGACCTGCCCTCCGGGTGGCACTGGCCGCCGGGGCCGGAGCCGGCCTGGTGCGCCGAGTACTGGTTCTTCGGCACCTCCGGGGCCGAGAGCTTCCATTCCGACGCGGGCCGGGGGTGGGCCGACATGCGCCCGCTGGTCGACCCGTCGGTGCGCGAGGACCTGGACGTCTTCCTCGGCGGTCTGCTGTGGGGTGCGGACGAGGCGCGGGATCCTGCGCTGGGCGGCGGCGACGGGGTGTTCCCGCCGCTCCCCGGCGGCCGGTCGGGGGTCCTGCTGGTCAGCCCGCCCTGGGCGGTGGCGGAGCGGGCCGCCGCCTGGGGGCGGGTGGGCTCCCGGCTGGAGGCGCTGCGCGGGGCGTTCGCCGCCGAGTGCGTCGGCTGGGCGCGTCGTCCGCAGGTGTTCGAGGAGTTCACGGCGCTGCTCGGCGAGTGGGGCGACGTGACCGCCGGGGCGGCCCGGCGCGGCTGGGGGCTCGTGGGCCTGCCGTAGGGGCGGGCTGGGCGGGGATGGCGGCGCCGTTCGGGGCAGTTGCGGGCCGCGCCTGCCCGGGGCGGCGGTCCGGGCCGCGCATGCTGGGCCCGGGCCGTCGCGTACCGGGCCCTCCCCCAGTGACAAGGAGTACGGGATGTCCTCGGACGTGGTGGAACGCTTCCTGGCCGCTCTCGACCCGGCCCACCGGGAGGCCGTGGGCGGGCTGCCGCGCGCGGAGCAGGAGCGGCTCGCCGCCGAGTGGGAGCGGGAGCTGGAGCAGGACACCGACCTCGACACTCTGGACGAGCTGTCGCCGCCGGCCGCCGAGCACGAGGCCGCCCGCCGGGTGGTGGAGCGGTCGCCGGAGTAGCCGGGCCCGCGCGGCCCCCGTTGTAAAAATGGGGTGATATGCATGCATATATCCCATTCAGGCCGGGTATCACGCCAGCCCGAACCCACCTAGGTCCCGTAGCGGTACGGGACGGCTCCTGGAGGCCTGATGACCTGGGCATCATGGACCACCCGCGGCGTCTTCGCCGGACGCGGCGGCGTGCGGACCGCCGAGTCGGTGCTGCTGACCGGCGAGCTCGACGTCCACACCACCTGGACCGAGGCCGACCGCCTCGCCCACGTCGCCGTCCAGCACAGCGGCGCGACGGAGTGGCTCACCCTGGCGGGCAGTCCCGCCCCCTGCCCGAGCGAGGAGGCCAGCCGCGCCCTGCACGACGCCGTGCTGCTGGCCGTACGCGCCGGGGGCGAGGCCACGCTCCCCCGTCCCGACGTCACGGCACCGGCGGCGGGCTGAGCCGGCGGTTCGCCGCGTTTGCCAGCCGCTACGGGCGGCAGGAGACTGGTGTTGTCAGCGTGGCCCCGCCGCGGGAATCAGGGCTGGTCGGCGCCAACGCTTCGACCACCCCTGGCCAGTTGGAAGTCAAGGGGCCCCTGTGCGTTCCGGTATCTCAAATCCTGCGGCGAAGACGATGAACAGTCAACCGTTGGTCCTCTCACTCAGGAGGTGCCCCATGAGCAGGACCCGACCGATCAACTGCATCATCCCGCCGTACATCCTCGAAAAGCTCATGGAGAACGGGGACGGCGAGGTCCGACAGGCGGCGTTGGACACTCTGCTGACCACCGCTCGCCTGCGGGGCGAGCGGTCCGTCCGCCGGGGTCTCTCCGGCCTGTCCGCCGCGCCCGGCAACTCCCGGCGTACCGTCTTCGACTGCGAGCACAGCGAAGACCTCTCCGACGCGGTCGTGGCCAGGTCGGAGGACGGACCGGAGTCCTCGGACGAGGCCGTGAACCGGGCGTTCGACGCGCTCGGCCTGACCCGGGACTTCTACAAGGAGGTGTACCAGCGCAATTCGATCGACGACCACGGGATGCGCCTCAACGGGTTCGTCCACTACGGCGTGAGGATCAACAACGCGTTCTGGGACGGCAGTGAGATGCTCTTCGGCGACGGGGACGGGGTCGAGTTCAGCAACCTCACCGGGTCCCTCGACGTGGTCGGCCACGAGCTGGCGCACGGGGTCACCGAGCACACCTCG
Source organism: Streptomyces sp. NPDC044002 (assembly GCF_056434525.1). NCBI lineage: Bacteria > Bacillati > Actinomycetota > Actinomycetes > Kitasatosporales > Streptomycetaceae > Streptomyces > Streptomyces sp. NPDC044002. The sequence goes on along the minus strand of NZ_JBWKEZ010000010.1, from coordinate 154,990 downwards.
AACTTCGAGTACCACAACCAGTCCGGGGCCCTGAACGAGTCGCTCTCCGACGTCTTCGGCTCGCTGGTCAAGCAGTGGTCGATGAAGCAGACGGTGGAGGAGGCCGACTGGCTGATCGGCGCCGACGTGTGGACCCCCGGTATCGCGGGCGACGCCCTGCGGTCCATGAAGGCCCCGGGAACGGCGTACGACAACCCGCTCGTCGGGAAGGACCCGCAGCCGGACCGGATGAGCAGGTTCGTCCACCTGCCCGACACCCCGAGAGGGGACAACGGCGGAGTGCACTACAACTCCGGCATTCCGAACAAGGCGTTCTACGCGACGGCCATGGGGATCGGCGGCTTCGGCTGGGAGCACAGCGGCAGGCTGTGGTACGAGGCGCTCAGGGCCTCCCGCCCCCGGGACAAGTTCCAGGACTTCGCGGACATGACCTTCCAGCAGGCCGGCAGGCTGTTCGGCGTCGGCAGCCCCGAGCAGGCGGCCGTGGTGGCGGGCTGGCACGAGGTGGAGATCCAGATCACCGGAGTCCCGCCGGGGCTCACCCAGCCGCGGTCGTTCGCGGTCAACGGGCACGGCGGCGCGGGCCGTGAGGCCGATCTGGCGGCCTTGACCAGGCAGATCGCCACGCTCAGCGACAAGGTGACGGGGCTGGCCAAGGAAGTGGCCACCCTCAAGGTGAAGGGCTCCAGGTGACGATGAAGGTCACCCTGGAGTCGTACGGCGGGCTGGCGGCGGCCGCGGGCCTGCGCCGGCCCGCCGATGTGCTGGACTCGGCCGCCCTGCCCGAGGACGCCGCGGCCGAGCTGGAACGGCTGGTGGCCGCGGCCGTGGCGGCGCCCCCGCCGGAGGATTCCGGCCGCGCCAGGGACGCGAAGGGCTACACCATCACGGTGGAGGACGGCGGCCGCTCGACGGTCCTCGAACAGTCGGACGCCGCCATGTCCCCCGCCTTCGCGGCCCTGCTCGCCTGGCTCCGGGACCGCTTCGAGCCAGGCTGACCGCTTCGCGCCGGGCTGACTCAGCCGCCGTCCCGTTCGAAGGTCCGGAGCAGGTCCGCCGCGACGCCGACCGCGATGACCGCCGGCTCCTTGCCGGTGATCTCGGTCATCCCGATCGGGGTCTTGATCCGGTCGATGGCGGCCGCGTCGTGGCCGCCCTCGACCGCCAGGCGGCTGCGGAAACGCGCCCACTTGGCGGCCGAGCCGATCAGCCCGATCGAGCCGAGACCGGGGGTGCGCAGGGCGGCGTCGCACAGGGCGGCGTCCTCCGCGTGGTCGTGCGTCATGATCAGGACGTGCGTGCCGGGCGCCAGCTCCCCGAGCACCTCCTCCGGCAACAGCGGGACGTGGTGCACGTGGACCTGTGCCACCGCGTCCGCGAGCACCGAGAGCCGCTCGTCCGTGAGCTGGTCGGGGCGGGTGTCGACGAGGTGCAGGTCGAGGTCGTGGCGGGCCAGGATCCGCGCCAGCTCCATGCCGACGTGCCCGACGCCGAAGACCGCCACCGCCGGTACCACCGGCAGCGGTTCGAGCAGGACGCTGACCGCCCCGCCGCAGCACTGGACGCCGTGCGGGCCGGTGACCTTGTCGTTGAGGGCGAAGTCCATCAGCTCGGGCTCCGGATCCGGCGTGCCGATCACCTCGCGGGCCCGGTCGATCGCGACGGCCTCGATGTTGCCGCCGCCGATCGAGCCCCAGGTCGCGGTCCGTCCCACGACGAGTTTGGCGCCGGCCCTGCGGGGTGCGTGGCCGCGCACGGCCGCGACGGTCACGAGCGCGCCGGGTTCCCGGCGGGCCCGCAACCGCGCGACCGCAGCCACCCAGGTCATGTCAGACATTGCTCAAGACGCTCGCGTCGGCGGGGGTCCCGCTGACGCCGCGCGCGCCGCCGCGGCGGGCGGACTCGACCGCCCAGTACACCGCCTCCGGCGTCGCGGGCGAGGCGAGTTCCACACTGGCACCGGCGGGCCCGAACGCCGCCGCGGCCTGCCGCAGCGCCTCCCGCACCGAGAAGGCCAGCATCAGCGGGGGCTCGCCGACCGCCTTGGAGCCGTAGACCGCGCCCTCCTCGGTGGCGTTCTCCAGCAGGGTCACGTTGAACTCCTCGGGCATCTCCGAGAAGCTCGGCAGCTTGTAGGTGCTGGCCGCCTGGGTCAGCAGCCGGCCGCGGGCGGGCCCGTCACCGGTGTCCCAGCGCATGTCCTCCAGGGTCAGCCAGCCCGCGCCCTGGACGAAGCCGCCCTCGACCTGGCCGATGTCGATCATCGGGGACAGGCTGTCGCCGACGTCGTGCACGATGTCCACCCGCCGGATGCGGTACGCGCCGGTGAAGCCGTCCACCTCCACCTCGGCCGCCGCGGCGCCGTGGGAGAAGTACTTGAACGGGGAGCCCCGGAAGGACTTCGCGTCCCAGTGCAGGCCCTCGGTCCGGTAGAAGCCGGCCGCCGACAGCTGGACCCGCTGGAAGTACGCGGTGCGCACCAGGTCGTCCCAGGCCAGCTCCTTGTCCCCGCCGACGACGCGCGCGACGCCGTCGACGATGCGGACGTCGGAGGCGTTCGCGCCCAGCTGGGTGGCGGCGACCTGGAGGAGCCGTGCGCGCAGCTGCTCGCAGGCGTTCTTCACGGCCGCGCCGTTGAGGTCGGCGCCGGCGCTGGCCGCGGTGGCGGAGCTGTTGGGCACCTTGTCGGTCCGCGTCGGCGCGAGGCGCACCTTGTGCAGCGGGATGCCGAGGGAGGTCGCGGCCACCTGGATCATCTTGGTGTGCAGGCCCTGGCCCATCTCGGTGCCGCCGTGGTTGATCAGGACCGAGCCGTCCTTGTAGATCAGCACCAGTGCGCCGCCCTGGTTGAAGGCGGTGAGGTTGAAGGAGATGCCGAACTTGACGCCGGTCAGCGCGAGGGCCCGCTTGGTGTGCGGGTGGGCGGCGTTGAAGGTAGCGATCTCGCGTTCGCGGTCGGCGAGGCGACCGTTCTCCTTGACCTGCTCCCAGACGGCGGAGATCCGTTCGGGCTGCCTGACCTGCTGCCCGTAGGGGGTGGACTGGCCTGGCCGGTAGAAGTTCCGTTCGCGCAGTTCCCTGGGGTCGAGGCCGAGGAGCGGGGCGCAGCGGCCCATGATGTCCTCGATCACGAGCATGCCCTGGGGGCCGCCGAAGCCGCGGAAGGCGGTGTTGGAGACCTTGTTGGTCTTCGCGATGCGGCCGCGGACGTGCGCGTTGGGGATCCAGTAGGTGTTGTCGATGTGGCAGAGCGCGCGGGCCACGACCGGTTCGGAGAGGTCCAGGCTCCAGCCGCCGTCGGCGGTCAGGGTGGCGTCCAGGGCCTGGATGCGGCCCTCGGCGTCGAAGCCGATCTTCCACTCGGCGTGGAAGCCGTGGCGCTTGCCCGACATGGTCAGGTCCTGGGTCCGGTTGAGGCGCAGCCGCACCGGCCTGCCGGTCAGCTTGGCGCCGAGGGCGGCGACGGCCGCGAACCCGTGGGGCTGCATCTCCTTGCCGCCGAAGCCGCCGCCCATCCGCAGGCACTGCACGGTGACTTCGTGGCTGTGCAGGCCGAGTACGTGGGCGACGATCTCCTGCGTCTCCGAGGGGTGCTGGGTGCTGCTCTGGACGAACACCTGCTCGGCCTCGTCGACATGGGCGAGTGCGGCGTGGGTCTCCAGGTAGAAGTGCTCCTGGTCGGAGAAGCGGAACTCGCCGGTGAAGACGTGGGCGGAGTCGGCGAAGCCCGCTTCGACGTCGCCGGTCAGCATCTCCGGCCGGGCGCCGTGGAAGCTGCCGGCGGCGATGGCCTCCTCCAGGGTGACCACGGAGGGCTGTTCGTCGAGTTCCACCTCGACGGCCGCGGCGCCGAGCCGGGCCGCTTCCAGGGTCTCGCCGAGCACCCAGGCCACGGCGTGGCCGTGGAACTGGACCTCGTCGGGGAAGAGCGGTTCGTCGTGCTTCATGCCGGCGTCGTTGACGCCGGGCACGTCGGCGCCGGTGAGCACGCGGACCACGCCGGGGACGGCGAGGGCGGGTCCGGTGCGCAGGGCGGTGATCCGACCGCGGGCCTTCATGACCTGGACCGGGTGGGCGTGCAGGACGTCCTTGGTGCGGTGGACCAGGTCGTCGGTGTAGAGCGCGGCGCCGGTGACGTGCAGGGCCGCGCTCTCGTGCGGCAGCGGGAGGCCGACCGCGGGCTTCTCGGGGCGTTCGGACAGTTGGCTCATGACGGCACCGCCTCGGTGGTCTGTGCGTACAGCTTCAGCAGGCTCTGGCCGAGCATCGCGGAGCGGTACTCGGCGCTGGCGCGGTGGTCGTCCATCGGGGTGCCCTGGGCCCGCAGGATCCCGGCGGCGGCCTCGGCGGTCTCCGCCGTCCAGGGCCGGCCCTCCAGGGCCGCCTCGGTGGCGAGGGCGCGGATCGGGGTGGCGGCCACGCCGCCCAGGCCGATGCGCGCCTTGCGGACGACGCCGTCCTCGATGTCGAGGGCGAAGGCGACGGCGACGCTGGAGATGTCGTCGAAGCGCCGCTTGGCGATCTTGTGGAAGGCGGTGACGGGTGACAGGGGCAGCGGGACGCGCACCGCGCGGATCAGCTCGCCAGGCCGGCGGACGCTCTGCCGGTAGCCGGTGAAGTAGTCGGCGAGGGGGACCTCCCGCTCGCCGTCGGCGTCGGCGAGGAGCACCGACGCCTCCAGCGCGAGCAGTACCGGCGGGCTGTCGCCGATGGGCGAGCCGGTGCCCAGGTTGCCGCCGAGGGTGGCGCTGTTGCGGATGAGGCGGGAGGCGAACTGCGGGAAGAGTTCCGCGAGCAGGGGGACGGTGCCGTCGAGGCGGCGTTCGATCTCGGTGAGGGTCTGGGCCGCGCCGATGACGACGGAGTCGGCTTCGACGCGCAGTTCGCGGAGTTCGGGGAGCCGGTCGACGGCGACGACGCAGCCGGCGCGGCGGGCGCGGATGTTGACCTCGACGCCCCAGTCGGTGCTGCCGGCGACGACGACCGCGTCGGGCCGGTCGCGCAGCAGCCGCAGGGTCTCGGCGAGGGTGCCGGGGCGCAGGAACTCGCTGTCGTCCAGGGCGTATTCGGTGGCGGCCGGGGCGGGCGGGGACTGTTCGCGGCGCAGGGCGAGCGGGTCGTCCCCGGCGGGGGTGCCGACGGCGTACGCGGCGTCGCGGATGGGCCGGTAGCCGGTACAGCGGCACAGGTTGCCGCTGAGCGAGTGCAGGTCGAAGCCGTTCGGGCCGTGCTCGGGGTCGGCTTCGGCGGCCGGTTCCGGGTGGGCGCAGCGGCCGGGCCGGTAGTACTCGGCGGCCATGCTGCAGATGAACCCCGGTGTGCAGTAGCCGCATTGGGAGCCGCCGCGGACCGCCATCTCCTCCTGGACGGGGTGCAGCGTGGGCGGGGTGCCGGGGGCGCCGGGGGTGGCGAGGCCTTCGGAGGTGACGACCTCCTGCCCGTCGAGCGCCGCGACCGGGACCAGGCAGGCGTTGACCGCCACCCAGTCGGTGGGCTTGTCGACGCCGGGCCGGGCCACGAGGACGGAGCAGGCGCCGCATTCGCCTTCGGCGCAGCCCTCCTTGGTGCCGGTGAGGCCGCGCTCGCGCAGGAAGTCGAGCACCGTGGTGTGGGGCGTCGCGGGCGCGATCGGGGTTTCTTTCCCGTTGACGGTGATCCGTGCCGCCGCTACCACGGCCGGTCCTCGCTTCGGTGCGCGGTGGAGCTGATCGTCCTAGTCGCCATTTTTCAGGAGCCTTCTGTTTCGGTGGCGCGGCCGGAGAACCCGGAGAGCGCACATGAGCGCGCGACGGCGCGCCTCAGGCGGTGACAGAGAATCGAAAAAGGAGCCGGGGCCGCAATGGGGCACGCCGGTGGGGAGGGGCTGTTCAGCAGCCGTGTGCTACGCGGCCCGGAGCCCAGGCGACCTGGTGAGCGAGGCGAAGCGTTGCGGAGAGGGTCGACATCCGACTTCGCCTCCTTCCGTCAACTCACGAGCCGGTCCGGCAGAAGCTACGTTGCCGCAGGTCGATCGGTCAAGCCGCCGCGGACGGACCGCGCGGCGCCCTTCCGGACGGCTTCGCCGCGGGGTTCAGTCGGCCAGTTGGGCGATCCAGCCGTACGGGAGTTCCTCGCCGTCGACGGTGACGGCCTCGACGGCCCGGGTCTCGGGGTCGATCTCGGCCTGGATCCCTTCGCCCTCGTAGCGGGGGTAGCCGGAGACCCCGGTGGCGCCGGTGGCCTCGACCCGGGCGGTGCGCAGGACCGCGCCGTGGCCCTTGGCGTCCTGGGCGGCGCCGGGCGGGCCGGGGCGCAGGACGACGGTGTACCGGTCGGGGGCGGGGCGGGCGGCGGGAGTCATGGGGTCAGGCTAGTGACCGGGCCCGCCGCGGGCCCAGAGGCGCGGCCGGGGTCCGGGGCGCGGTCCTCCCGGGGGCCGGATCCCGGTCCTCCCCCGGGCCCGGATCCCGGTCCTCCCGGGGGCCGGATCCCGCTCCTCCCCCGGGCCCGGGTCCCGGTCCTCCCCGGGGACCGTGCGGTGGAAAAAGTTTTCCACCGGCGCCTATCGAATGCCCGTGCGGCGGGAATGCTGCGGGTAATCTCCCGCCCCGGCCCGGCGCCCCGTCCCGGTGTCGCCCCGTCCCAGCGTCCCGATCCAGCACCCCGCCCGGGCGGGCCTTCCGTTCTGAGCCCTCGGGAGGCACCACGCCATGCATTCAGCCCCCACGAAGCCCTCGGCCCCCAGCCGCCGCGACCTCCTCGCCGGCCTCGGCCTGGCCGCAGCGGCCCCGCTCGTCCTCGGCGCCGCACCCCGCCGCACACCCCGCGACCAGCCCTCCCGGCCCGCCGTCCAGGGCGGCCGTACGGTCCTGCTCCGCGGGGCCTCCCTGGTGCTCACCATGGACCCCGCCCTCGGCAGCGGCCCCCTCGGCGCCGTCGCGAACGCGGACGTGCTGATGCGGGACGGCGCCGTCGCCGCCGTCGGCCCGGCGCTGCGGACACCGCCCGGCACCTGGGTGGTGGAGGTCCCGGGCAGGCTGGTGATGCCCGGGTTCGTCGACACCCACAACCACCTCTGGCAGGCGGCGATCCGGGGCGGGTGTACCGACCGGGACCTGTTCGGGTGGTTCCGGGGGTGTACCGACCCCCAGCGCGGCCGCCTGACCCCGGCGGCCCTCCACAGCATCGTGCGGCTCGCCGCCCTGGACGCCGTCCACTCGGGCGTGACGACGGTGGTCGACTGGGTGGACATCTTCTCGTACGACCTCATCGAGAGCTACGTACGGGCGCTGGCCGGCACCGGGCTGCGGTTCACGTACGCCATGTACCCGCCGGCACCGGACGGGGTCCTGCTCACGAAGGTGAAGCGGGAGCTCGTCGACCCGGTGCCGCTGGCGTCCTTCCAGGTCGCCACGCACGCGGCGCGGGCCGCCGAGTCCCACAACCGGGCCCACTGGGAGGCCGCCCAGGAGCTGGGGGTGATGCTCAACTCCCATGTCCTGGAACGGCCCGAGCAGCGCGCCGACGACCCCGTCGGGGTGCTCACCGACATCGGCGCGATGGGCCCGCGGCTGCTGATCAACCACGCCGTCCACCTGACGGACGCGGAGATCGCCGCCGTCGCCGAGCACGACGTACGCGCGGCCCACTGCCCGCTCAGCAACATGCGGCTGGCCTCCGGCATCATGCGGCTGTCCGACCTGGCGGGCAGGGGCGTCAAGGTCGGACTCGGCCTGGACGGCGGAACCAACGACAGTTCCGACTTCCACGCGCTGATGAAGGCCGCCGTCGGACTCCAGCGCGTCCGCACGACCCGGGCGGGGGTCTTCCCGCAGGTGCCCGACGTGCTGCGGATGGCCACCCTGGGCGGCGCCGAGGTGCTCGGCGTCGCGGACCGGGTGGGCTCCCTGACCCCCGGCAAACGGGCCGACGTCGTGGTCGTCGACCCGGCCGCGCTGAACTTCGCCCCGCGCTTCGACTGGGTCGGGCAGATCGTCTTCAACGGGCGGCCCGAGAACGTGGAAGCCGTGTTCGTGGACGGGCGCGCGCTCAAGCTCGGCGGGCGGCTGGTCGACGTCGACACCCGGCGCGTCGTACGGGAGGCCGAGGCGGCCGCCACGCTCCTGCGCACGGCCTGACACCCGCGGCCGGGCCCCCGTCAGCGCAGGGACTCCCGCGGGGGCCGTTCGCGCAGGGCGCCGTAGCCGATGAAGTAGGCCGGGACGCGGTTCAGCCAGCGGGACTCCGTGACCAGCTCCGTCAAGCGCTTCGCACGGCGGGGGTCGCCGAAGGCGGTCTCGCCGGCCAGGAGGGGTTCGATGACCTGGGCGTGGGCCAGGCGTTGGAGGCCCTGGGTCATCACCGTGGTGGGCCAGCGGCGCAGTTGTACGCGGCGGACGTCGTGCAGCCCCACCGTGCCCGCGCGCAGCGGCCGCACCAGGTGGCGGGCGGCGGCCACCGCGTCCTGGACGGCCAGGTTGATGCCGATGCCGAAGACGGGCGACATGGCGTGGGCGGCGTCGCCGATGCACAGCAGCCCGGGGCGGTGCCAGCGGCGCAGCCGGTCGAGCCGTACGTCGAGCAGTTTGACCTCGTCCCAGGAGGTGACGGCGCCGGCCCGGTCGGCCAGCCACGGCGCGGCGTCCGTGAAGCGGGTCATGAAGCGCTCCAGCCCCTCCGCGCGGCGTGCGGTGTCCGTGCCCTTGGGGATGAGGGCCGCGCACTGCCAGTAGTCGCCGCGGTCGATGAGGGCGGTGAAGAACCGGTCGCCCAGGGCGCCGACGAGCCCGCTGGGGTCGTCCTCGTCGCGCGGCAGGCGGAACCACCAGGCGTCCATGGGGCAGGGGAAGCCCTCCAGGCCGAGTTCCGGCAGGGCCCGGGCGAGCGAGCCCCGGCCGTCGCAGGCCACGGTGAGGGTGGCCCGCAGTTCGCCGGTGCGGCCGTCGGCGGTGCGGTAGCGGACGCCCGCGACCCGGCCGCGTTCGATGAGGAAGGAGGTCGCGCCGGTGTCCATGCGCAGCCGGAAGGAGGGTTCCTTGCGGGCTTCGTCGGCGAGCAGGTCGAGCAGGTCCCACTGGGGCACCATCGCGATGTAGTTGTACTTCCCGGGCAGTGCCGCGATGTTGCCCACGGTGACCAGGGACCGGTCCTGCCCGAGGGGCAGTTGGACCGAGGAGACCCGGCGCTGCGGCAGCCGGGCGAAGCGTTCCGCGAGGCCGATGTCGTCCAGCAGCGAGAGGGTCGAGGGGTGCACGGTGTCGCCGCGGAAGTCGCGCAGGAAGTCCCCGTGCTTCTCCAGCACCGTCACCTCCACCCCGGCCCGGGCCAGCAGCAGCGCCAGCACCATGCCGGCCGGCCCGCCCCCCACCACACAGCACGTCGTGCGTTCCTCGGCAGCAGCCACAGCAGCACCACACCCCTTCGCCTTCGCGGGATTTCCGGCGGGCCCGAGGAGACGTATACCGCACGGCGGCGGCCCGTCCGGCCGGTGACGCGCGCGGTTGCCCCCGTTCCCGAGGTGACGACCCACACGGAGGTGACTAGCATGGTCAGGAGACGGCCGCCATCGCGGGAACGGGCTTTTCGCCCGCGGTGATCCGAACGGCCCGGAGACAGTGCGGTCCAGCCCCCATGGGTCCGCGGCTCGAACAGCCGCGTTGACGGCGGACGCACCCTCCGCACATCCATCTCGCAAAGGCAGAAGGCAGAACTCCGTGCTGGACCGGAAGGAGGCCGAAGGCGTTTCGCGCCGCACGGGCGGCGCAGTGACGATGAAGGGTTCGAACCATGCGTGCACTGAGAGTCAAGCAGCTCTTCGCGGCGTCCGCGATCGGAGTCCTGATGGCGGGCGGCGCCGCCATCGGAGCAGCGGGTACGGCCTCGGCGGCGGTGCCCACCCACTCGGTCACCTACGTGACCGGCGGCGGTTGGGACGACGACGACGACCACGGCGGCTGGTACGACGACGATGACGACTGGGGCGGAGGGTACGGCGACGACTGCTGACGGGTGACTGCCCGCGGGGCTGTGCGGACCGCCGAGCCGACGGTCCGCGCAGTCCCCTGTCCGCGTGCGGGAGCGGGTGCTACCGGGACCACACGGTGCCGCGGGCCTCGTACTCGAGCATGGCCTCGACGGCGTTCGCCGTGTCCGGGCCGAGTTCACGGCGTACGAGCCACAGGGCGAGTTCCAGCCCCGAGGTGATGCCCCCCGCGGTGACCAGGTCCCCGTCGTCGACGACACGCGCGTTCTTCAGCACGCCGCCCTGCTGTTCGAGGTCCGGCCGTGCCTTGTGGTGGGTGGTGCAGGGCCGCCCGCGGGTGAGTCCCGCGGCGGAGAGCAGCATGACGCCCGTGCACAGGGCACCGACCGTCAGTCCGGCGCGGGGGGCCGCGCCCAGCGCGCGCGGGAGGGTGCCCCGGCGGATCTCGGCCCAGACGCCGGGGTCCTCGCGGCGGGCGTAGCCGCCGCCCGGTACAACGATCACGTCGGCCTCGTCCGGGGCCCAGCCGTGGTCGACGCGGACCCGGGTGCCGTACGCCGCCTGGACGGTTGCGGGGCGGGAGGCGGTGACGTAGCGGACCTCGACGGCCCGGTCGGTGAAGAAGCGGGCCGCGGAGAAGACCTCGTACGGGGCGGCGAAGTCGAGTTCCTCCACCCCGTCGAACATGACGACGTGCACGCGCAGGGGACCGTTCCCCTGCGCGGGCCGCCCGGCGGGAGCGGCTGCCGGGGCGGCCGCCGCCGCTGCCGCTCCGGCTCCGGTTCCGGTCAGTCCTGTGACGGCACCCGTGGCGCCGAGCGCGGTCGTCGCCCTGAGGAGGTTCCTTCGGTTCATTCGGTGCTCCAGCTCGTGTGTGTGGCGTCCGGGAAGGCAGTCGGACGCCACGGCCCCCCGGTTCCCGTACCGCAGGCGGTCAGGACGCGGAGAACGGCGGGGGGGGGGGGGGGGGGACCCCCCCCCCCCCCCCCCCCCCACCCCCCCCCCCCCCCCCCCCCCCCCCCCCCCGACCACACGCCGCCGGGCCCCTCAGCCCGGCCGCGCACCGGGTCCCTCAGTGGTCCCGGAACTGTTCCTCCTCGGTGGAGCCGGTGAGGGCGGTGGTGGAGGAGGTGGGGTTGACGGCCGTGGAGACCAGGTCGAAGTAGCCGGTGCCGACCTCGCGCTGGTGCCTGACGGCGGTGAAGCCGTGCTTCTGGGCGGCGAACTCGCGCTCCTGGAGGTCGACGTAGGCGGTCATGCCGTGCTCGGCGTAGCCGCGGGCGAGGTCGAACATGCCGTGGTTGAGGGAGTGGAAGCCGGCCAGGGTGATGAACTGGAACTTGTAACCCATGGCGCCGAGTTCGCGCTGGAACTTGGCGATCTGGTCGTCGTCCAGCGCGGCCTTCCAGTTGAAGGAGGGCGAGCAGTTGTACGCGAGCATCTGGTCCGGGTGCTGCGCGTGGACCGCCTCGGCGAACTCGCGGGCCTGGGCCAGGTCGGGCGTACCGGTCTCGACCCAGATGAGGTCGGCGTACGGGGCGTAGGCCAGGCCTCGGGCGATGACGGGAGCCATGCCGTTCCGCACGCGGTAGAAGCCCTCCGCCGTGCGCTCCCCCGTGCAGAACCGCGCGTCGCGCTCGTCGACGTCGCTGGTCAGCAGGTTGGCGGCCAGGGCGTCCGTGCGGGCGATGATCAGGGTCGGGGTGTCGGCGATGTCGGCGGCGAGGCGGGCGGCGTTGAGGGTGCGGACGTGCTGGGAGGTGGGGACGAGGACCTTGCCGCCGAGGTGGCCGCACTTCTTCTCGGAGGCGAGCTGGTCCTCGTAGTGGATGCCGGCCGCACCGGCCGCGATCATCGCCTTGGTGAGCTCGAAGGCGTTGAGCGGGCCGCCGAAGCCGGCCTCGGCGTCGGCGACGATCGGGGCGAGCCAGTCGGTCGTGTCGGCGCCGCCCTCGGCGGTGGCGATCTGGTCGGCGCGCAGCAGGGCGTTGTTGATCCGGCGGACCACCTGCGGAACGGAGTTGACCGGGTAGAGCGACTGGTCGGGGTAGGTGTGCCCGGCCTGGTTGGCGTCGGCGGCCACCTGCCAGCCGGACAGGTAGATCGCCTGGAGGCCCGCGCGCACCTGCTGGACGGCCTGGCCGCCGGTGAGCGCGCCGAGGGCGTGGACGTAGTCCAGCTCGTGCAGTTGCCGCCACAGCCGCTCGGCGCCGCGCCGGGCCAGGGTGTGCTCCTCCCTGATGCTGCCCGACAGCCGGACGACGTCCTCGGCGGTGTAGGTGCGTTCGATGCCCGCCCACCGCGGGTCCGTGGCCCACCGCCGCGCCAGCTGCTCGGCCGCCGCCGTCGTGTTCGTGTCTGCCATGACCGCCACCGTCTCCATGAGTCGCTTCCACCATCGGCACTGGGTGCCTTGAACGAGGGTCGCGGCCGCCGGCCCCGCCTGATCGCGGAGCTGAGCAATGATGCAGGCCGGCCGGGGCGGACGGTCGGGATCTCCGACGTCAAGGCATGAATCGTGCCCGAATCAGCCGCCTCGGCCGCCGGGGTCCGGCGGGCCGCAGGACCGACTCTGTCAGCGGCACGCAGTGCCATCAACTGGGTGCATCTGCCAAGTTCTGCGCATCTTTCCCCACTCATTTGCCAAGGTTGCGAAGGTCCACGACGGCGGATTCCCGCGTACTCTGGGACCCGGTCGAAAGGGGCTGGGGTGGGCAGGACGTACGCGGGGGCGCGGCTGCGGAGGCTGCGCGAGGAGCGCCGCATGACCCAGGCCGGACTGGCGCGCGTACTGGCCATCTCGCCCAGCTACCTGAACCAGATGGAGCACGACTCCCGGCCGCTCACCGTGCCGGTCCTGCTGCGTCTGACCGAGGCCTTCGGCGTCGATCCCGGATTCTTCTCCGAGCGCGACACGAGCCGTCTCGTCGCCGACCTCCGCGAGGCGCTCGCCGCCGAGGTCGCCGACGCCCGCGTCTCGCCGTCGGAACTGGCTGAGCTGGCCACCCGGATGCCGGGGGTCGCCTCCGTCCTGCTGGACCTCGGCCGGCGCGGCCAGCTCCTGGCCGAGCGGCTCGCGGAGACCGCGGGCGGCCGGGAGGGCGACGGGGCCGGCGCTCCTCGCTCACCGCACGAGGAGGTCCGCGAGTTCTTCTACCGCCGCCAGAACTACCTGCACGACACCGACCTCGCCGCCGAAGCGCTCGCGCGGGAGATCGGCGTCCGTCCCGGGGAGGTCGTACGCGTGCTCGCGGAGCGCCTTTCCGGCCGGCACGGGGTCCGCCTGTCCGACGCCACCGACCGGCTGCACCACTTCGACCGGCGGGCCCGGGTGCTGCACCTGTCCGGCCGGCTGCGGCCCGGCCAGCAGGCGTTCCGGATGGCCACCCAGCTCGCCCTGCTGGAACAGGGGGAGGAACTGGACCGGCTGGCCTCCGAGGACTTCGAGCAGGGCTCCCCCGCACACGGCCTGGCCCGGATCGGCATCGCCAACTACTTCGCCGCCGCGCTCGTCCTGCCGTACGGCGCCTTCCACGCGGCCGCCGAGGAGTACCGGTACGACATCGAGCGGCTCACCGGCCGCTTCGGCCTCGGCCACGAGACCGTCTGCCACCGCCTCAGCACCCTCCAGCGGCCGCGGCTGCGCGGGGTCCCGTTCTCCTTCGTCCGGGTGGACCGGGCGGGGAACCTGTCCAAGCGGCAGTCCGCCACCGGCTTCCACTTCTCCCGGGCCGGCGGCACCTGCCCGCTGTGGAACGTCTACGAGGCCTTCGCCGCTCCCGGCCGCATCCACGTCCAGGTCGCGGCGATGCCGGACGGGCAGCGGTACCTGTGGACCGCCCGCGCCGTCACCCGCCACCGCGGCGGCTGGGGCGAGCCCGGCAAGACCTTCGCCATCGGCCTCGGCTGCGAGGTCCGGCACGCGTCCCGGCTCGTCTACTCCGACGGCCTGGACCTCGCCGACGCCTCCGCGGACACCCCGATCGGCATGGGCTGCCGCCTCTGCGAACGCCTCGACTGCCCCCAGCGGGCGGTGCCGCCCCTCGGCCGGGCCCTCGCCGTCGACGAGAACAGCAGCACCTTCGTCCCGTACCCGGTCACCCCCGAGCGGAGCTGACCGCGGCCCCGCGCGCCGTCCCGCCCTCCGGGCACCCCGTGTGATCAGCGACTCATCCGCTTGGTGGGAAGGCCCGCGGGGTTGTAGCGTCACGGCGACATAAAGACATAGCGACGACGGCGAGACGGAAGTCCGGTGTGAATCCGGCATGGTCGCGCCACTGTGTGCTGCGTCGGCTCCCCTCCCCGGGGTGGCGGCGCGGCGAGTCAGACCCGAGGACCGTCGTACCGCACCACCACATGGGACGCGTTGTTCCCCGAGGAGGTTCCACCATGGCCGAGGCCCTCGCTTCCGCTGCCGTACCCGCCCCCGCCCTCTCGCCGTCCGCGCCGCTGCCCGTCAAGGCCGTGCTGCCCTGGGCGCTGTTCGTCGGCCTGCTGATGCTCGTGGCCCTGTACTTCGTCGGCGCGGAGCAGGGCGCCACCGCCGTGTTCTCCGGCGAGGGCGTCCACGAGTGGGTGCACGACGGCCGTCACCTGCTCGGCTTCCCCTGCCACTGAGAGGCGCGCACCATGTACGCCTCCACTGTCAGAGGTCTGCTGGTCCGCGGCATGCTCGCGGGCCTGATCGCCGGTCTGTTCGCCTTCGCCGTCGCCTACGTGGTCGGTGAGCCCCCGGTGCGGGGCTCCATCGCCGTCGAGGAGGCGGCGGCCGCCAAGGAAGCCGCTCCCGCGGCCGGCCACGCCGGTCACGGCGGCGGCGACGCCCCCGCCGCCGCGGAGGAAGAAGAACTCGTCAGCCGGCCCGTCCAGTCCACCGTCGGTCTCGCCACCGGCGTGCTGGTCTACGGGGTCGCGCTGGGCGGCATCGCCTCCCTCGCGTTCTCCTTCGCCCTGGGCCGCGTGGGCCGGTTCAGCCCCCGGGCCACGGCCGCCCTCACCGCCGGGGGCGCGTTCACGCTGGTCTACCTGGTGCCGTTCCTGAAGTACCCGGCGACCCCGCCGGCCGTCGGGAACCCGGACACCATCGGCCAGCGCACCACGCTGTTCTTCCTGATGATCCTGCTCAGCGTCCTGCTGGGCGTCGGCGCGATCGTCCTGGGCCGGCGCCTGGCGCCGCGCCTGGGCAACTGGAACGCGACCCTGGCGGCCGGGGCGGGCTTCGTCGTCGCCACCGGGCTGGCCTTCCTGGTGCTCCCGGACAACACCGACGCCGTCAAGGCCGAGTTCCCCGCGGCCCTGCTGTGGGACTTCCGGGTCGCCTCGGTGGCCGTCCAGCTCGTGCTGTGGGCCGTGTTCGGGATCGTCTTCGGGGTCCTCGCGCAGCGCCTGCCGGCCCTGCGCGCCGATGCCGCCGGTGCGGAGGCCGCGGCACCCCGCCCGGCGTCGGCCCTCGTCTGACCGCGCGCCGCGCACACCTTCGGAGCCCTGCCTCCCCGGACGTCCGGGAAGGCAGGGCTCCGTTCATGTGGGTCAGCCGCGTCCGCCGGTGAGGCCGGCGCGGACCTCACGGGCGGCGGCCACCAGGTTCTCCAGGGAGGCCCGGGTCTCCGCCCAGCCGCGGGTCTTCAGGCCGCAGTCGGGGTTGACCCACAGCCGCTCGGCCGGGACGGCCTCCAGGCCGGTGCGCAGCAGGCCGGCGGCGTCCCCGGCGCTCGGGACGCGCGGGGAGTGGATGTCCCAGACGCCGGGGCCGGCTTCGCGGAGGTAGCCGTGGGCGGCGAGTTCGCGGGCGACCTGCATGTGCGAGCGGGCGGCTTCCAGGCTGATGACGTCGGCGTCGAGGTCGTCGATGGCCTGGACGATGTCGCCGAACTCGGCGTAGCACATGTGGGTGTGGATCTGCGTGTCCGGCCGGACCCCGCTGGTGGTGAGCCGGAAGGACTCGGTGGCCCAGTCCAGGTAGGCCGCGTGGTCGGCGGCCCGCAGCGGGAGGGTCTCGCGCAGGGCGGGCTCGTCGACCTGGATCACCGGCGTGCCGGCCGCCTCCAGGTCGGCCACCTCGTCGCGCAGGGCGAGGGCCACTTGGCGGGCGGTGTCGCCGAGGGGCTGGTCGTCGCGTACGAAGGACCAGGCGAGCATGGTGACGGGGCCGGTCAGCATGCCCTTGACCGGCTTGGCCGTCAGGGACTGGGCGTAGGAGGTCCAGCGGACGGTCATCGGCTCGGGGCGGGAGATGTCGCCGGCCAGGACCGGGGGCCGGACGTAGCGGGTGCCGTAGGACTGCACCCATCCGTGCTGTGTGGCCAGGTAGCCGGTGAGCCGTTCGGCGAAGTACTGGACCATGTCGTTGCGTTCGGGTTCGCCGTGCACCAGGACGTCGAGGCCGGTCTTCTCCTGGAAGGCGACGACCTCCTCGATCTCGCCCTTGATGCGCGCCTCGTAGCCGGCGGTGTCGATCCGGCCGGCCCGCAGGTCCGCGCGGGCCGCCCGCAGCTCGTCGGTCTGCGGGAAGGAACCGATCGTGGTGGTCGGCAGCAGCGGCAGGCCCAGGCGGGCCCGTTGGGCGGCGGTGCGCTCGGCATAGGGCTGGGAGCGGCGGCCGTCGGCGTCGGTGATCGCCCGGGTGCGGTCCCGTACGGCCGGGTCGTGGGTGAGGGCGGATGCGGCGCGGGAGGCCAGGTCGGCCCGGTTCGCCGCGAGTTCGGCGGTGATGGCGTCCGTGCCCTGGGCCAGGCCGCGGGCCAGGACGGAGATCTCCCGGGTCTTCTGGCGGGCGAAGGCGAGCCAGCGGCGGACCTGCGTGTCGATGTCCCGCTCGGCGGAGGCGTCGAGCGGGACGTGCAGCAGGGAGCAGGAGGCGGCGACGTCAACCCGGTCGGCGAGGCCGAGGAGGGTACCGAGGGTGGTCAGGGACCTCTGGTAGTCGTTGATCCAGATGTTGCGGCCGTTGACCACGCCCGCGACGAGGCGCTTGCCGGGCAGGCCGCCCACGGAGGCCAGGTCGTCGAGGTTGGCCGCGCCGCTGTCGGTGAAGTCGAGCCCGAGGCCCTCGACCGGGGAGGCCGCGAGGATCCGGAGGGCGTCACCGAGCCTGCCGAAGTACGAGGCGACCAGCAGCCTGGAGCGGTCGGTCAGGGCGCCGAGCTCTCGGTACGCGCGGGCGGCGGCGTTCAGCTCCGCCGGGGTGCGGTCCTGCACGAGCGCGGGCTCGTCGAGCTGGACCCATTCCGCTCCGGCGGCCCGCAGGGCGGCGAGGACCTCCGCGTAGACGGGCAGCAGCCGGTCCAGCAGGGTGATCGGCTGGAAGTCGGGGGCCACGCCCGGGGCCGGCTTGGCCAGCAGCAGGTAGGTGACCGGCCCGACGAGGACCGGGCGGGCCGTGTGTCCGAGCGCGAGGGCCTCCCGCAGTTCGGCGACCTGCTTGCCGGGGTCCGCGGTGAAGACGGTGTCCGGGCCCAGTTCGGGGACCAGGTAGTGGTAGTTGGTGTCGAACCACTTGGTCATTTCCAGCGGGGCGACGTCCTGGGTGCCGCGCGCCATGGCGAAGTAGCCGTCGAGCGCGTCGGCCGCGACGGCCTCGCGGTGCCGGGCGGGGACGGCGCCGACCATGACGCTGGTGTCGAGCACGTGGTCGTAGTACGAGAAGTCACCGGTCGGGATCTCGGTGATACCGGCCTCGGCCAGCTGCTGCCAGTTCGAACGGCGCAGGCCGGCTGCGGTCTCCCGGAGGGCTTCGGCGCTGACGCGGCCCTTCCAATAGCCCTCGACGGCCTTCTTCAGTTCGCGGCTCTGGCCCTGGCGGGGGTAGCCGTACACGGTGGCTCGTGCTGCCGCGGCTGCGGGCTTCGCTGTCACGGAACTCTCCTTCGCGAGATGTGTCCAGGAACGTCCCGGCAACGGGACGCGGACGCGAAGGGAACGCCAGAGCGTACGGACCGCGCTGCGGGAATGCAGCGGGCGCCGCTCGCTGTGCACGCCGACCCGCCCACGAGGTCACCGGGATGTCCGTACGCGGAACGGTCCGCGTACGGGCAGCGGGCAGGTCTTCGGACTCGCGGGCACGCCTGCCGGTCTCCCGGCGGGCACCTACTGGCCGTCGCTTCCCAGGACCGTTGTCCGGTCCCAGTGCGTATGACGGCGGTCGTTCCCGCTCACCGCTGCGGGGCAGTCCCGGATTCCCACCGGGTTCCCTCTTACGACGCATCCCGCCTGGCGGACGGGGCGAACCAGCTGCACCGGCCACCCTAGCCGACGCGGCGTCAGGGGCGGTGCAGCCGGGGGGCCAGGGCTGCCATCGCCGCCATCAGCGCCGGCAGCACCAGCATCGCCCACCGCAGGGTCGTCGCCTCCGCGAGGGCGCCGATGACCGGGGGGCCCGCGAGGAAGCCGACGTAGCCGACGGCCGAGACGGCGGCGATGGAGGAGCCGGTGTGCCCGGGCCGCAGGCCGGCCGCGTGGGCGAAGACGAGGGGGATGACCGCGGCCATGCCCAGGCCGAGCAGGGTGTACCCGACGAAGCCCGCCGTGGTCGTCGCGTCGAGGATCGGGATCAGGGCGCCGGTGCCCGCGACCACGGCGCACAGGAAGGTGAAGCGGGCCGTGCCGAGGCGGGCGCGCAGCCGGTCGGCGGTGAGGCGGCCGACGACCATGCCCGCGGAGAAGACGGCGTACCCGAGGCCCGCGGCGCCCGCGGAGGCTCCGGTCTCCTCCTTCAGGTAGACGGCGCCCCAGTCGTTGACGACCCCCTCCCCCATCAGGGCGCAGAACGCCACGAGCCCGGGGATCCACAGGCCCGGACCGGGCAGGGCCAGCAGGGGGCCGGTCCTGGACGGGCCGCCGGTCCGCGGCGGTTCGGGGGCGAGGGCCGTGGCCGCCGTCCCCGCGACCGCCAGCAGTACGAGGGCGGTCACCGTGAAGTGGGCCCGGATGCCGACGCCGGCGGAGGCCGCGAGGCCGCCCGCCGTGGCGCCGGCGATGCCGCCGAGGCTGAACATGGCGTGGAAGCCGCCGAGCACGGGGCGCCCGTAGGCACGTTCGACCAGGACGCCCTGGGTGTTCATCGCGACGTCGACGGCCGTGTTGCCGCAGGCGAACACGGCCAGGGCCACCGTCAGCACCGCGAGGTCCGGGACGAACGGCAGGCTCGCGAGCGCGCCCAGGTAGGCGGCCATGCCGGTGCACAGGACCCTGCGGCTGCCGTACCTGGCCACCAGGCCGCCGACCAGCGGCAGCCCCGCGAAGGCGCCGCCGCTCAGGCCGACGAGGGCCACGGCCAGTTCCCCGGCGGACAGGTCCAGCCGGCTCTGGACGCCGGGTACCCGGGACGCCCAGGTGGCGAAGGCCGCCCCGGTGACGAAGAAGACCGCGCAGACGGCCAGCCGCATCGTCCGCGGGCGCGGACTGCGGGCGCGGGCGGGCGGCGCCGTGCGTCCGGCCGCCGTCCCGGGCTCGGGCTCGTTGCGCATCTGCGTCCGTCCCCTTGTCGTTCGTGTCCTGTCCGTCCCGGCCCGTCAGTGCGCCGGGCCGGCCGTCCGCCGGGTCAGGTCGATCAGCGCGTCCCGCTCCTCGACGAGAACCTTGTACAGGACCTCGGCGTAACGGTGCATCGTCGTCGCGTCGTTGGGCGGGCCGAAGGAGCTGAGGCTCTGTCCGAGGACCAGGCGGCGCAGGCAGACCTCCTCGCTGACGGGGTACTGCGCCGGATCGTAGTGGTGGCCGGGGCGTGCGTGTCCGCAGCTCCAGGGGCAGCCGCGGCCGTAGCCGCGGAGCTCCTGGAACAGGGTCTGTCCGGGTACCGGCTGCGGCTGCCAGCGCGTGATGTGCAGGCCCTCGGCGTTCACCGCCCGGGCGAGGGCGTCGCGGAAGGCGGCGACGGGGAGGCCGTCGAGACCGAGCTCCTCGGGCACGACGAGCAGCGGGTAGAAGAAGTACACGTGCGTGCGGTCCTCGGGGACGGCGGGCGTGCGGATGCCGGGTACGCCGGCCAGGGCCCGCGTGAGGGCGGCCCCGTTGGCCTGCCGGACGCGGGACATCTGCGGCAGGCGGGTGAGCTGGGACCGGGCGAACGCGGCCGCGAGGACATCGATCCGGTAGTTCCAGCCCATGATGCGGGCGTTGTAGTCGCGGCTCTGGCCCGGGAGTTCCTCGCCGAACATCAGCACCCGCCGGGCCAGCCGCTGCTGTTCCTCGTCGCGCGTCGCGAACAGGCCGCCCTCGCCGAGGGCGGAGAGGGTCTTGGACCCGTTGAGGCTGGCGCCGCTCAGGGTGCCGAGGGACCCGACGGGGCGGCCCCGGTACTCGGCGCCGTGTGCCTGGGAGGCGTCCTCGATGAGGGCGAGGCCGTGCCGGTCCGTGATCGCCCGCAGGGCGTCGTAGTCGGCGGGCAGGCCGTTGAGGTCCACGGCGACGACGGCGCGGGTGCGGTCGGTGATCCGCTCCTCGATCCGGGCGGGGTCGATGTTGAAGGTGGTGGGGTCGGTGTCCACGAACACCGGGATCGCGTTGGCCTGGAGCACGCAGGAGGCCGAGGCTAGGAAGGTGTCGGCGGGCACGAGCACCTCGTCGCCCGGCTCGACTCCCGCGGCCGCGATCGCCATGTGCAGGGCCGCGGTGCCGGAATTGGCGGCGAGGACGTGCGGCATGCCGGTGTACTCGGCCCAGGCTTCTTCCAGGTCGCTCACCGTGCGCATGGGCCAGTGCCAGGGGGTCGCCCCGTCCATCGCGTCGAGCACGGCCTTGCGGTCGGCGTCGGTGATGTGCGGCCAGGGGGCCGCCTCCCCCGGGGAGAGCAGCGGTGCCCCTCCGTCGACGGCTAGCACGTCCTGGCCTCCAGGCTCCGGCGCGCCGGGGTCTCCCGGCGGAAGACCGCCCTGGCGGTGGGGAGTTCGGGGAACGGTCCGAGCAGGGCCGCCAGGCAGGCGAGGCCTTCGGCCAGGGTGATCCGGGGAGCGAAGCCGAGCCCTCGCAGCCGGGTGGTGTCGGCGAGGAGCGTGAAGCTGTCGGCCAGGCTGGAAGGGTCGGCTTCCAGCAGTGCGGGGCGGCCGGTCGCCTTCCCCACCGACTCGGCGAGCTCGCGCATGGAGACGGCGGTGCCGGTGCCCAGGTTGTAGGTCTCGCCGTCGGCGCCCCGGTCGGCGAGGGTGATCAGTGCCCGGCAGAGGTCCTCGACGTGGATGAAGTCGCGGCGCTTGCGGTCGATGTCGCCGACCACCGGGATGGGCCGCTCGTTGAGGTGCCAGCGCAGGAACTGCGAGACCTCTCCGCCCGCCCGGCGCGGGTCTTCGCCGGGGCCGTAGACGACGAAGGAACGGCCGGTGACGACGGGCAGTCCGGCGGTGGCGTGCAGGCTGCGCAGGGTCAGCTCGCCGGAGAGCTTCGAGGCACCGTACGGCAGGAAGGGCCGGGTGGGGTGGTCCTCGCGGATCGGGCCGCGGCCCGGGGTGCCGTAGACGATGGCGGAGGAGAGGTAGACGAGGCGGCGCACTCCCAGCTCCAGGCAGGCGTTGCCGACGTTGCAGGTCGCGAGGGCGTTGAGGTGGAAGTCGCGGCGGGGGTCGGCCACCGACTCGGTGCCGCTGGCGTTGCCGGCGAGGTGGAACACGGCGTCCGCGCCGCGCAGCGCCAGTAACGTCTCGCCGTAGTCGCGCAGGTCGGCGCGGACGTGGGAGACGCCGGGCAGTTCCGCGAGGCCGGGGGGAAGCGGGGCGTGGTCGACGACGGTGACCTTCCGGGACAGCAGGCCGAGGGCCGTGACGAGGTGCCGGCCGACGAAACCGGCTCCACCGGTGACGGCCACCTCCTCGTAGTGCGTTTCGGGTGTGTCGGGGCCGTGGTGGTGCACGATCACTCCATTCGGGGTCCGGTGTGGGCCGGCGGGGTCCGACGGGATCCGGGGCGAGGGGAATGGCGGGAACGGGCGGGCGCCGGGCCGGGGTCACGCGGGGCGCGCACGCCGGCCGCCGTGCACCCGGTGTGCACCGGGCCGGCGTGCCGTCCGGTGCCGGTCCCGGACCCGCGGTGCCGCTCACGCACCTGTTCGATGGCCGGCCCAGCCAGTGCACCACGCCTCCTCCCCGTCGGCGCAAGGGGTGCCGGGGAGACTGGCCGAGACCGCCCACCGCCCGGCCGCGCGGCGGCGAGAAGAGCGGAGTTGGTCTGTTTCCGCCCCCGCCGAGGGCGGAGGGAGAAGCTCCGCACAAACCGGAAGCAGGGGGCGCACCGTCGCACGGCGGCGCCCGGATGGCCGGTTCGGCGGGGTTGACCTGGGGCGACAGGAGGTGCTCCACAGCGGGGACACCCGGGGCGCCCACCGATCCGTGGAACCCGTCTGAAGGTGTGAACACGAATTTCACACATCTGCTCTTCATACCGGCTCGCCATGGTCTAGATTGACCGTGCTTCAGCTGTTCGTACACGAGCAACCAGTAAATGATCTACAGGCCAGGCGCTACGGAAAGCCAGCAAACGCGTCCCCCCGGCACGAGGCGTGGGGGATGATCAATTCTCGGGGCCCGGGAAAGGGCCTTGGGTGCGGGGGAGCACCCGAGGTTTCGGCGGGTTCTCGCGCACGTCGCAAGTCCGGCGGGGCACGTCCGTTCGCTGCCGCCGGGATGGGTTGTCCAAGCAGTTCCAGACGGCCGGGGGGGGATCCCGGGGAGGAACGGCGCGGTCGGGAGGCGGGGGCCTCCCGGCGGAGCACGGTGATTGGCGAACACGTCGTACCACTGGGGACCTTGGGGGGTTCTGTGCGGCAAGGGGGATTAGTCAGCCCGTTCCCGCCTGCGCGCGGGCGTCTGGCGAACGGGGCGATCAGCCGTCCCGCGACTGACTGGGAGCAGCGGTACCGACGTACCGTGATCACCAGCGATTCCGTGGTCACCGCCCTCGTGGTGGCGTCCATCGGCAACTTCTTCGGGGCCAGGGACGCGGCCAACTGGCACGAGAAATGGGGAATTCTCGCATTCGGCACCGAACTTCTGGTATTGGCCGCACTGGCCGTCAACCGGTCATGGGCTCCGGCGGTTCTCGGCCAGGGCGCCGAGGAATTCCGCCGGCTCGGGCGCTCGCTGTTCACGGCGACCGTATTGCTGGCGCTCGGCGGGATCGCCCTCGCCTCGCGCAACATCAAACTCTGGATCTTCGTCGCGATCCCCGCGATCGCGCTCGTCACCATGACCACGCGGTACGTTCTGCGCCTCTGGCTGCACAAACAGCGGAAAGAGGGGCAGTGCCTGCGGCCGGTGCTCGCCGCCGGGAGCCCGGCCACCCTGCGCGACCTGATCACCCGCACCCGCAAGTTCCCGCACCTCGGCTGGCGGGTGGACGCGGTGTGCACGACGGACGGTCTCGGGCTCGACGGGGACGGTGACCAGCTGGACGGCGTACCCGTCGTCGGCCGGCTGGCCGACGTGGCCAACCACGTCCGGCGCGACGGCTACCGCGTCGTCGCGGTCACCCCGGACCCGCACTGGTCGCCGGACCGGCTCCAGCGGCTGGCGTGGAACCTGGAGGGCAGCGACGCCGAGATGGTCGTGGCCCCGGTCCTGATGGAGGTGGCAGGCCCGCGGCTGCACGTGGACGCGGTGCTGGGGATCCCGCTGCTGCGGGTCAGCATGCCGATCTTCACCGGCGGCCGCCGGGCCGTGAAGGAGGTCGTCGACCGGGTTGGCGCGGCGGTCCTGCTGATGCTGTTCGCGCCGCTGATGGTGCTGGTCGCGCTGCTGGTGGTCGCCGACAGCCGGGGCGGGGCGGTGTACCGCCAGCGCAGGGTCGGCAAGGACGGACGCGAGTTCACCATCCTCAAGTTCCGCACCATGGTGGCGGACGCGGACCGGGTCCGTGCCGAGCTGGCCGACCGCAACGAGGGCGCCGGCCTGCTGTTCAAACTCCGCCGGGACCCGCGGGTGACCCGGGTGGGATCGGTGCTGCGCCGGTACTCGATCGACGAACTCCCGCAGCTGTTCAACGTGTTGACGGGTTCGATGTCGCTCGTCGGCCCGCGGCCCCCGCTGCCGGAGGAGTCAGCCGCGTACGGTCCGGACATCCGGCGGCGGCTGCTGGTCAAGCCCGGGCTCACGGGCCTGTGGCAGATCAGCGGACGCAGTGACCTGTCATGGGAGGAGGCGGTCCGGCTGGACCTGCGGTACGTGGAGGACTGGTCGCTCGCCCTGGACACAGTGATCTTGTGGAAGACGCTGCGTGCGGTGGTCTACGGGCAGGGGGCCTATTGATGCGCGGGAGTCGTCGTCGGGCAGACGCGCGGACCGCAGGCCGTGGGGGCCTGCGTGGGGGGAGGAACGAGTCATGAGGGTCAGTGTTTTCGGGCTCGGCTACGTGGGCTGCGTCTCGGCCGCGTGCCTGGCCGACATGGGCCACGAGGTCGTCGGCGTGGACGTCAGCCAGGTGAAGGTGGACCTGGTCAACGACGGCAAGGCCCCGGTGGTCGAGGAGCGGATCGGCGAGCTCATCGCCGAGGTCGTGCGGACGGGGGCCCTGCGCGCCACCGGTGACGTCCGCGAGGCGATCATGGAGAGTGAGGTGTCGCTGGTCTGCGTGGGCACGCCCTCGGAGCCCAACGGCAGCCTGTGCACCACGTATCTGGAGCGGGTCACCGAACAGATCGGCGCGGCGCTGGCCGAGCGGGGCGGGCGGCACACCGTGGTGTTCCGCAGCACCATGCTGCCGGGCACCTGCCTGGACCTGCTGCTGCCGATCCTGGAGAAGTCCGTCGGCGGGACGGCCGGGGTGGAGGTCGGGGTCGCGGTCAACCCGGAGTTCCTGCGCGAGGGCACCAGCGTGCGGGACTTCTTCGACCCGCCGAAGACCGTCATCGGCGAGCTGGACGCGGCCAGCGGAGACGTGGTGGCCGCGCTCTACGAGGGCCTGCCCGGCGAGGTGTTCCGGGTCCCGGTCCCGGTGGCCGAGGCGATCAAGTACGCGGACAACGCGTTCCACGGCCTCAAGATCGGGTTCGCCAACGAGCTGGGCGCGGTGTGCCGGGCGCTCGGGGTGGACTCGCACCAGGTCATCGACGTGTTCCTGGCCGACCGCAAGCTGAACATCAGCCCGGCCTACCTGCGGCCCGGCTTCGCCTTCGGCGGGTCCTGCCTGCCCAAGGACCTGCGCAGCCTGGTCCACGCGGCGCAGCGGGCCGACGTCTCGGTACCCATCCTCTCCCACGTGCTGCCCTCCAACTCCGACCACCTGCAACGCGCGGTGGACCTGGTGGAGCGCACCGGAAAGCGCCGGGCGGGCCTGTTCGGGCTGTCGTTCAAGCCCGGTACCGACGACCTGCGCGAGAGCCCGCTCGTCGAGCTGGCGGAGCGGCTCTTCGGCAAGGGCTACGACCTGAAGATCTACGACGCCAACGTGAGCCTCTCCCGGCTGCTCGGCGCGAACCGCGAGTACATCGAGAACCGGCTGCCGCACCTCGCGCACCTGCTCGCCGACTCCGTCGACGAGGTGCTCGACCACGCCGAGGTGTGCCTGGTCGGGACCAGGGACCCGGACGTGCTGTCGGCGCTGCCGCACGGCGACGGACCGGTGATCATCGACCTCATCCACCTTCCCGACGCCGACGCGCGCCGGACCGAACCGGGGTACGTGGGCCTTGCCTGGTAAGACATCGCGTGGTGCGGCCGGCCGCGGCCGCACCACCGGCCGGCGTGCGCTGGTCCTGGTGGAGAATCTGTCCGTGCCGTTCGACCGGCGGGTGTGGCAGGAGTGCACGACGCTGCGCGACGCCGGCTGGACGGTGGACGTCATCTGCCCGCAGGGGACCAAGCGGGACACCGAGCCGGAGGCCGAGATCGACGGGGTGCGGATCCACCGCTACCCGCTGCGCGCGGCCACCGGAGGACCGGCCGGCTACCTGAAGGAGTACGGATCGGCCCTGTGGCACACCATGCGGCTGGCCCGCAAGGTCGGGCCGGTCCACGTCGTCCACGCCTGCAACCCGCCCGACCTGCTGTTCCTGCCCGCCCTGTGGCTCAAGCGGCACGGAGCGCGGTTCGTCTTCGACCAGCACGACCTGGTCCCCGAGCTGTACCTGTCCCGGTTCGACCGCGGCGAGGACCTGCTCTACCGGGCCGTGTGCGCGCTGGAACGGCTGACCTACCGGGCCGCCGACGTCGTGCTCGCCACGAACGAGAGCTACCGGGACGTCGCGGTGCGCCGCGGCGGCCGGCGGCCGTCGGACGTGTTCGTGGTGCGCAGCGCGCCCGACACCGACCGCTTCCACCCCGTGCCGCCCGAGCCCGAGCTGAAGCGCGGCAAGCCCCATCTGCTGTGCTACCTCGGGGTCATGGGCCCGCAGGACGGCGTCGACTACGCCCTGCGCTCGCTGGCGAAGCTGCGCGACGAGGTCGGGCGCGGCGACTGGCACGCGGTGTTCGTCGGCGGCGGTGACACCTTCGACGCGATGGTGGAGCTGTCCCGGCAGCTCGGGCTCTCCGAGCAGGTGCAGTTCACCGGGCGCGTCTCCGACGCCGACCTGGCACGGTACCTGTCCACCGCGGACGTGTGCCTCTCCCCCGACCCGCGCAATCCGCTCAACGACGTGTCGACCATGAACAAGGTCCTGGAGTACATGGTGATGGGCCGGCCGATCGTCTCCTTCGACCTCAAGGAGGCGCGGGTCTCCGCCGGCGACGCCGCCGTGTACGCCCCCGCCAACGACGAGGGCGAGTTCGCCCGGCTCATCGCGCTGCTGCTGGACGATCCCGAGAAGCGGGCCCTGATGGGCAAGATCGGCCAGGAGCGGATCAACGGGCCGCTCGCGTGGCGCAATTCGCAGGCCTCGCTGCTCTCCGCCTACGCCGCCGCCTGCCGTGACCGCCGTCCGGCGGCGGCGGGCTCCTCCGACGGCACGGGGAAGAGGCCGCGCCGTTGAGCGACGACACGATACGCCTGGTCACGATCGGGCGGATTCTCCGCCGGCGCTGGCGGCTGCTCACCGTCCTCGCCGTGGTGGGCGCACTCGTCGGCTACGGCACCTCCCTGCTGGTTCCCCCGCGCTACACGGCCTCGGCCCCGGTCCTGCTGCCGGGGGCGTGGGAGGAGCGCGAGCTGCTGACCCAGGCGGAGATCGCGGCGAGTTCGGTGGTCGTCGACCGCGCGGCCACCGCGCTCAACTGGACCAAGGTCAGCCGCACCGAACTGCATGACCGGGTGAGCGCCAAGGCCGCGGACGGCAACATCATCAAGATCTCGGGCACGGCGGACACCCCGGAGCGCGCGCAGCGGCTCGCCGACCAGGTGGCGCAGCAGTTCGTCGCGTTCGCCGCGCGGATCTCGGGTGACAGCACCGACCCCGACGCGGCGGCGCGGCCCGAGGCGCTGCGGCAGCTGGTGACGCAGACCAGCCGCCGGATCACCGAGCTGGCGGACGCGGCCGGCCGGGGGCAGACGGTGGAGAGCGTGCAGACCCGTACCGAGCTGACGAAGCTGCGCACCACGCTCCAGGAGGCCGTCGACAAGCTGGAGCAGGCCGACCCCGCCGCCGGCAAGGCCATCAAGAACAACATGGTCGTCATGGGGCCGGCACCCCGGCCCACCGGCGAGGCGCCGCCGACCAGGACGCAGCTCATCGTCGCGGGGGCGGTGCTGTTCCTCCTCCTCGGGGTCGTCGGCCACCTCGCCGCCACGCGGATGAACCGCCGGCCGCGCACCGGGGCGGAGATCGCCAGGGTGCTGGGCGCGGCGGTGCTGGGCACGGTCGACGTGCCCGCGGAAGAGCCCGGGGAGCGGCCGCAGGGCCGCGGCCCGCGGGCCGGTGTCCGCCGACTGCTCGGCCTCGACGTCCGGTGGGACGTACCGGCGCCGCGCGCGTCCGACGAGGCGGGCAGGCTGGTCCGCTACCGGCGGGTGCACGCCCGTCTGGGGGACGGGACGTCGGCCCCCCGGTCGCTGCTGCTGCTCGTTCCGGAGGGCGACGGGAACGCCCTGCGGGCCGCCGGGCAGTTCACCGCCGGCGCCGAGGGCGAGCCCCGGCTGCGGCCGGCCGGGGTCTCGGTGTCCCGGCCGATGGTCGCGGACCGCGAGGACGAGTCGGGTGCCGTCGTCCTGCTCAGCCCCGGCAGCCGGACCGCCGGGGAGCTCGCCGGGATCGCCGAGGCGTGTGCGGACGCCGGGCACGAGATCGTCGGAATCGTCCTCGTCGGCACGGTCCGGACCGGTGCGGCGGGGAAGGCCGGCCGTCGCCGCGAGGCCGCCGCACCGGCACTGGCGGCCGGCACCGACGCGACGGGAAGTTCAGGGTGACCATGAGTACGACTACGGAGCCGACGCACGCCGCTCCGCTGCTGGACCTGCAGACGCTCGTGGTGTCGGTGCGCAGGCGGCGCCGCCTCTGGAGCTCCCTGGCGCTGCTGGGGCTGCTCATCGGCGCGGCCGTGGCGGTGCTGCTGCCGCCACCGCCGACCGCGGTGGCCAAGGTGCTGGTCGCGCACCAGCAGGACCAGCCGAACGACCCCGGAACGCTGATCCGCACCGACGTCGCGCTGCTGCAGACCACACGGATCGCCGAGCAGGCCCTGAAGACCCTGAAGTCCCCGGAGAAGCCGGAGGACTTCATGAAGGACTACGCGGGTGCCGGCCTGACCAACAACCTGCTCCAGATCGATGCGACCGGTGACAGCGACGCGCAGGCCGTGGCCCGTGCCAAGGCGCTGGCCGACGCGTTCGTCGCGGACCACGTGCGGCGGATCAGGGAGGCCGCGGAGGCCGAGTCGAAGACCCTGCTCGACCAGCGTGACCGGTTGCGGGAGGAACTCGACCAGGTCAACAAGGCGATCGGGAACGGAACGCCGGAGACCGGGCCGAAGGGGTCGGCGAACACCGAGTCGCTCTTCGCCCGCCGGGCCGAACTGACCGCCCGGATCACCGACTTCGGCCAGCGTGCCGCGGAGGCGCGCGTCGGCACGCCCCAGCTCATCGCCGGTACGCAGGTCGTGGACGCACCGCGCGCGGTGCGGCACTCCCTGCCGAAGGCCGCCGCCACCGACGCCGCGATCGGGCTGGTCCTCGGTCTGGTCCTCGGGCTCGCGGTGGCCGCGGTCGGCGCGGTGGTGGCCGACCGTCCGGTGCTGCGCCGGGAGATCGCGGCGAACCTGGGGGCGTCCGTCATCACGGAGCTCCCCCGCCGGTCGGCCGGCCGCCTCCAGCGGCGCGGCACCCGGGGGGCGCGCGAGCGGCTCACCGCGTCCCTGGCCCGCTCGGTACGCGGTTCCGCGGAGCCGGTGTCGCTGCTGGAGCTGGGCTGCCCGCAGGCCGCGGCGCTGATCGCCCTGGACCTGGCCGCGGCCCTGGCGGCGGAGGGTGCGGTGTCCGTCGTCGACGGCCTGCCGGGCCTCCGGCTCACCCGCCACCGCCGCAGGCCCGCGGAGCTGGCGGTGGTCGGCGAGGACGCCGCGGCGGCGGCCGGCGGGGAGCGCCGGTTCGGCGTGGGCTCGGTCTCGCCCGGCACGGCGTGGACCGACCTCCAGTACCTCGGTACCCGGACCGTGCTCGTCGTCCGGGCCGGGCACGGCAGCGCCGCGTGGCTGCACACGGTGGCGCGGCAGCTCGCCGAGCAGCGCATCACGGTGCTCGGCGTGGTGCTGATCGACCCCGATCCGCGCGACCGGACCGACGGCACCTTGTGGGACGGGCCGCACACGGCGCCGCGCGGGCGGAACGGGCGGCCCGCCCGGCAGGACGACGGGGGCACCTCCCGCGCCGTTCAGGCAGTGGAGAACGGCGGGCGGCAGGCGGAACGGCCGCCCGCGTGGGCGGCGCACGTTCCGGACAGCGACCAGGAGGCACGGTAGGACATGTGTGGCATCGCAGGCACGTACCGGTGGCCGGACGGGAAGGCCGTGACCGACCGGCTCACGGAGACCCTCGCCCACCGCGGTCCGGACGGGGCCGGCCGGTACGGCCACCCCGTCGGTGACGGCGAGGTGCAGCTCGGGCACCGCCGGCTGGCCATCATCGACCTCTCGGAGACCGGCGCCCAGCCGATGGTCTCGGACGGGCTCGTCCTCACGTACAACGGCGAGCTGTACAACGCCCCCGAGCTGCGTGCCGAGCTGGCGGCCGCCGGGGTGCGCTTCCGGGGCACGTCCGACACCGAGGTGCTGCTGGAGGCGTGGCGGCGCTGGGGCACGGACTGCCTGCCCCGGCTGCGCGGCATGTTCGCGTTCGGGGTCTTCGACGAGCGGACCGGTGAGCTGGTGCTCGCCCGCGACCAGCTCGGCATCAAGCCGCTGTTCCTGCTCCGGCGCGGCGGGGGCCTGGTGTTCGCCTCGGAGCTGAAGGCGCTCGCCGCGGCGACCGGGGGTTCGCTGGAGGTGGACCACGCGGCGCTGGTGGCCTCGCTGCTGTACTACTGGGTGCCGGACTCGCGGTGCGCGTACCGCGAGGCGGAGAAGCTTCCGCCGGGGAGCTGGCTGCGGTGCCGGCCTGACGGCAGTGTGGAGCGCGGCCGGTACTGGAACCTCAGGGACGTCGCGGCCGAGGGCCGGGAGCGGGCGCGGGCCGGTGAGCTGCCCGATCTGGCCGCCATCGTCGAGGAGTCGACGCGGCGGCACCTGCTCTCCGACGTGCCCGTGGCGACCTTCCTCTCCGGCGGCCTCGACTCCAGCTACCTGACCGCCCTGGCCGCCCGCCACCAGCCGGGGATGTCCGCCTACACGATCGGGTTCCGGGCCGAGGACGCCAAGTTCGAGGCGATGCCGGACGACCTGCGCTACGCCCGGCAGGTCGCCGAGCGGTTCGGCGTCGACCTGCACGAGATCGAGATCGCCCCGGACGTGCTCGACCTGCTGCCGCGGATGACGTACCACCTGGACGAGCCGATCGGCGACCCCGCCGCGATCAACACCTTCCTGATCTGTTCGGCCGCCCGGGAGGCCGGGGTCAAGGTGATGCTCTCGGGGATGGGTGCGGACGAGCTGTTCGCCGGCTACCGCAAGCACCTGGCCAACGTGCTCGCGCTGCGCTACCAGCGCGTCCCGCGGCCCCTGCGGCGCGGCGTGTCCGGCGCCGTGGACCGGCTGCCGGTCGCCACCTCCCGCCGGGGGCTGCGCTCGGTGCGCTTCGCGAAGCGGTTCCTGTCCTTCGCCGATCTTCCGGAGGAGACGGCCTTCCGGCGCAGCTACACCATGTACGATCGCGGCGAGCTGCTCGGCCTGATCGATCCGGACCTGGCCGGGACGGTCGACGACGTGCTGACCGAGCACGCGGACGTGTACGAGGACAACGACCTCGACGACTTCGTCAACCGCATGTGCCTGGGCGACTCCCGGATGTTCCTGCCGGGTCTGAACCTCGCCTACACGGACCGTTCCAGCATGGCCGCGTCGACCGAGGTGCGCGTCCCGTACGTGGACGTCGAGGTGGTCAAGGCCGCGTTCACCTTCCCCGGGGACCGCAAGATCGCCGGACGGCAGGGCAAGGCCGTCCTCAAGGAAGCGGCGACGTCGATCCTGCCCCGGGAGATCGTCTACCGGCCCAAGGGCCTGTTCAGCGCCCCGCTGCGCGCCTGGATGAGCCGGGACCTGGCGCCGCTGGTGCGCGAGGTCATCAATGACGGCGAGCTCGTCCGTTCCGGGTTCCTGCGCCGCGACGCGCTGGCGCGGCTCGCCGCCGAGGACGCGGCCGGGCAGCAGGACTACTCCAAGCATCTGTGGCACGTACTGACCCTCGAGTACTGGTACCGCGGCGCGACCTCCGGGTCCGGTCAGAGCGCCGGGTTCACGGCTTAGCAATTTCTGAGGAGTTCGGGTGAAGCAAGTCGTACAGAACTACAAGACCGGTGAGCTGGCGGTGCTGGACGTGCCGGTGCCGGGGTGCAAGCCGGGCGGTGTGCTGGTCCGTACCGCCTATTCGCTGATTTCCACCGGGACCGAGCTCATGAAGGTGTCCGAGGCCGGCATGTCGATGCTGGGCAAGGCCCGTTCGCGGCCGGACCAGGTCGCCAAGGTCATGCAGAGCGTGGCCGTCAACGGGGTGCCGGCCACGTACCGCAAGGTGATGGGCAAGCTGGACTCCTACACGCCGCTGGGCTACTCGCTGTGCGGGGTGGTCGAGCAGGTCGGCGCCGGGATCGACGACGTGGCGGTCGGTGACGTGGTGGCCTGCGCGGGCAACGAGCACGCGCTGCACGCCGAGTTGAACTGGGTGCCGAAGAACCTGTACGCCCGGGTGCCGGACGGTCTCGAACCGCGGCACGCGGCCTTCGGCACGGTCGGGTCGATCGCGATGCAGGGCGTGCGCCAGGGCGAGCCGCAGCTCGGCGAGGTGGCGCTGGTCATCGGGCTCGGGCTGATCGGGCAGCTGGTGGTGCAGCTCCTCACCGCCTCGGGGGTCCGCGTCGTCGGTGCCGACCCGGACCCGGCGCGCTGCGAACTGGCCGAGCGGCTGGGCGCGGCGGCCTGCGGCGACCCCGGGTCGGCGGCCGTGGAGGCCGCCGTCGCCGAGCTCACGGACGGGCACGGCGTGGACCAGGTGTACCTGGCGGCGGGCGGCGGCAGCAACCAGCCGGTCGAGCTGGCCGCGCGGCTCTGCCGGGACCGCGGCCGGGTCGTCGACATCGGCAAGTGCCGCCTGGACCTGCCCTGGAACGCGTACTACGAGAAGGAGCTCGACGTCCGGTTCTCCCGCAGCTACGGCCCGGGGCGCTACGACCCGGAGTACGAGCTCGACGGGCGGGACTACCCGATCGGCTACGTGCGCTGGACCGAGCGCCGCAACCTGGCGTGCTTCCTCGACCTGGTCGCCCGCGGCAAGGTCGACGTGGATCCGCTGGTCTCCCACATCGCCGACTTCGACGACGCCGTGGAGACGTACCGGAGCCTGAAGGACGGCGAACTCAAGGCCGTGGCCGTGCTGTTCCGCTACCCCGGACAGGCGCGGGAGGCGCAGGCGCCGGTGCTGTCGGTGCCCGCCGTCAGGCGCTCCGCCGAGGGGGTGTCCGCGCCGTCCCGGGCGGCCGGGACGCCGGTGCGCCTCGCGTTCGTCGGCGCGGGGAACTACGCCACGTCGATGCTGCTCCCCCACCTGGTGGACCGCGAGGGCGTCGAGCTCGCCACGGTCGTCACCACGACTGCGCTGTCCGCGGCAAACGCGCAGCGGAAGTTCGGCTTCGCCGAGGCGACCACCGACCTGGACGCCGTGCTCGGTGACAAGTCCGTCGACGCGGTGTTCGTGGTGACCCGGCACAGCTCCCACGCCGAACTGACCCGGCAGGCGCTGCTGGCCGGCAAGACGGTGTTCGTGGAGAAGCCCCTCGCGCTCACCGAGGAAGAACTGGCGGGCGTCCTCGCGGCGGTGGAGGAGTCCGGCAACGACCGGATCCAGGTGGGCTTCAACCGCCGCTTCTCGCCGCTGCTCCAGGAGGCCCGCAAGCGCTTCGGCACCCGTACCGGCCCGGCGAGCCTGCGCTACCTGGTCAACGCGGGCCGGCTCCAGCACGGCAGCTGGTACCTCCAGCAGGGCACCGAGGGCTCGCGGTTCGCCGGCGAGGGCGGGCACTTCATCGACACGGCGAGCTGGCTGCTGGGCGCCGACCCGGTCTCGGTGTACGCGACCGCGACCACCGGCAACGAGGACCTCCAGGTCGTGCTGCGCTACCCGGACGGCTCCACCGCCACCGTCAGCTACGTCACCACGGGCGCGCCCGGCTTCCCCAAGGAGACGATCGACCTGGTCGCGGACGGCAAGGTGCTGCGGCTGGACGACTTCGTCCGCGCCTCGGTGTACGGGAGCAAGAAGTGGGTCAGCTCGCGGCTGCCGCAGGCCCGGGACAAGGGCCAGCTCGCCGAACTGGCCGCGTTCGTCCGGGCCGTGCGGACGGGCGGTCCGATGCCCGTGCCGCTGGAGTCGCTGGTCGCCACCACGGCGGCCACCCTCGCCGTGCAGGCCGGCCTGGCCGGCGGCGTGCCCGTGACGCTGGCGGACGGCCGATGAGCATGAGCGCGGCCTGGTACCTGCGGCGCCTGTCCCGGATGGGGCCGCAGGAGGTCGGCGGCCGAGTGGGCGACACGGTGCGCAGGCGGCGGTGGCGGTCGGCGCCGCCGGACGCCCCGGCCGTGGGCGGCGCCCGCTTCACCGCGGTGCTCCCCGCGGGGACGGCCGACGCGGTGCCGCCGGACGCGGCCAAGCGCCTCGTCGCGGAGGCGGACCGGCTGATGGCGGGGCACGGCGAGTTCTTCGGGGTGGACCGCGACGACCTGGCCGACCCGGACTGGTTCTTCGACCCGAAGACCGGGCGGCGGGCGCCGCAGGGCTACGCCTTCGACGTGCCGTACCGGGACGAGGAGGCGGTCGGGGACATCAAGCAGATCTGGGAGCCGTCCCGGCACCAGTACCTCACCGTGCTCGCCGCCGCGTACGCGGTCACCGGGGACGAGCGGTACGCCGAGCGGGTGGCGGCGCACCTGCGGTCGTGGTGGGAGGCCAACCCGCCGCTGCGCGGGGTGCACTGGACCAGCGGCATCGAGCTGGGGATCCGGCTGCTGTCCTGGGTGTGGGTGCGCCGGCTGCTCGACGGCTGGCCGGGCGCGGCCGGGCTGTTCGAGGAGAACCCGGTGGCCCGGGAGCAGGTGTGGCACCACCAGCGCTGGCTGGCGGCGTTCCCCAGCCGGGGCTCTTCGGCGAACAACCACGTCATCGCCGAGGCCGCCGGGCAGTTCGCCGCGGCCTGCGCGTTCGGCTGGTTCCCCTCCTCGGAGCGCTGGCGGTCCGACGCGCTGCGGTCGCTGGAGCGGCACCTGCGCGGCAACACCTTCCTCTCCGGCCTCAACCGGGAGCTGGCCTCGGAGTACCACGGGCTGGTGCTGGAGCTGGGCCTGGCCGCGCTGGCCGAGGCGGACGCGGCGGGCGTGCCGGTCCCGGCGTCGGTGCGGCTGGTGCTGCTGCGGATGACCGACGCGCTCGCGGCCGTCGTGGACAGCCGGCTGAGGCCGCCGCGCCAGGGGGACTCGGACGACGGGCACGGTCTGGTCGTCGACGGTGCGGGCACCGACCGCTGGGGGTCGCTGCTGGCCACCGGGGACGCCGTGTTCGGCCGGCTCGGCTGGTGGCCCGAGGTGACGGGCACCGATGTGCGCACCGTGCTGCTGGCCGCGCTCGTCCGGCCCGGAGCGCCGGCGGTGCCCCGCCCGGCGAGCCGTCCGGTCCACTTCCCGGACGCCGGCATGACGGTCCTGCGGGGTGCTGCGGGTTCCGGGGGGTCCGGTGAGCTGTGGGTCCGCTGCGACGGCGGTCCGCACGGCTTCCTGTCCATCGCCGCGCACGCCCACGCGGACGCGCTGTCCGTGGAGGTGCGGCACGACGGGGTCGACGTGCTGGCCGACCCGGGGACGTTCTGCTACCACGGGCAGCCCGAGTGGCGGCAGTACTTCCGGTCGACGCTGGGGCACAACACCCTGCAGCTGGACGGTGGTGACCAGTCCGTCTCCGGCGGGCCGTTCCTGTGGACCCGGCACGCCCAGACCCGCGTCCTGGTCGCGGACACCTCCGACCCGGGGGTGCTGCGCTGGTGTGCCGAGCACGACGGCTACCGGCCTTCCGTGCACCGGCGCCGGGTGGAGCTGATGACCGGCCGCCGGGAGCTGCGGGTGGTCGACGAGGTGAGCGGCCCGCGCCGGGCGGTGCGGCTGGCGTTCCACCTCGGCCCGGCGGTCACCGCGGAGCTGGAGGGTGACCGGGCGGTGCTCAGCTGGAGCCTGGACGGCGAGGACCGGTCGGCGGTGCTCGACCTGCCCGGTCAGCTCTCCTGGCGGGCGCACCGCGGCGAGACGGGCCCGCCGCTGGGCTGGTACTCGGCGGGCTTCGGGCGCAAGGAGCCGGCCACGACGCTGGTCGGCACCGGCTTCGCCGACGACACGGCCGCGTCGGGGGAGTTCGTCACCGTGCTCGGGTTCGACGACTAGGCGGAGGGGGGTGGTTCTGGTGATCGAGTGGCGGAAGTGGGCGTGGCCGGCGGTGCCGGTGGCGCTGGTCGTGCTGGCGGCGGCCGGCTGTGACGGCGGTGCGGGTGCCCCGGCGGGCAAGCCGGGCGGCGTCGCGCCGTCCGCGTCCGCGTCCGCGCCGGCTTCCGCGGCTTCGGCCGCACGGGTGTGCGCGGCCCCGGCGGCCGGGCCGGCGCAGGCGCCGGCGGGGGCGGTGACGGTCGATCCCGCGGTGGCCGGTGATCTCGCCGCGAAGACCAAGAACAGCCCCCCGAAGACCACGTTCTGGCTCATGCCGGGCACGCACCGGCTCGACCCGGACCGCTTCGCCCAGGTCATCCCGAAGGAGGGCGACAGCTACCTCGGGGCGCCGGGGGCGGTGCTCGACGGCGGGAAGACCAACCAGTACGCGTTCGGCGGCGCGGCCCCCGACGTCTCCATCCGCCACCTGACCGTGCAGAACTTCGTCGCGCCGCC
This sequence comes from Streptomyces sp. NPDC044002, assembly GCF_056434525.1. Lineage (NCBI taxonomy): Bacteria > Bacillati > Actinomycetota > Actinomycetes > Kitasatosporales > Streptomycetaceae > Streptomyces > Streptomyces sp. NPDC044002. The sequence continues at coordinate 118,621 of NZ_JBWKEZ010000010.1, read as the reverse complement.
GGACGAGGGCGTGGTCAACCACGAGTCGGCCGACGGGTGGGTGATCGAGCACGCGACCATCCAGGAGAACTCGGGGGCGGGGCTGATGGCCGGGGCCCGCCAGCAGGTCCGCGCGAGCTGCCTGCGGGGCAACGGCCAGTACGGGATGAACGCGTACAAGGGCGGCGGGCCCATCGGCGGCCTGGTGATCGAGGGCAACGAGATCACCGGCAACAACAAGGACGACTGGGAGCGGCGCAAGCCGGGCTGCGGCTGTACCGGGGGCGTCAAGTTCTGGGCGGTCAACGGCGCCGACGTGCGCGGCAACTGGGTGCACGACAACCGCGGGACCGGGTTGTGGGCGGACACCAACAACAACGACTTCCGCATCGAGGACAACCTGCTGGAGGCCAACGACGGCGCCGCGCTGATCTACGAGATCAGCTACAACGCGGTCATCCGGAACAACGTGATCCGGAAGAACAACTGGGTCGAGGGCCGCAGGGCCGCCGAGCGGGGCGACGACTTCCCGTTCGCGACCGTCTACCTGTCCGAGTCGGGCGGCGAGCCCCGGGTCCGCGCCCGGACGGACCGGATCGAGGTCTACCGGAACGTGCTGGAGAACAACTGGAACGGGATCACCCTGTGGGAGAACGCCGACCGGTTCTGCAACAGCCCGGCCAACACCTCGTCCGGCGTCTGCACGCTGCTGGTGGACCGCGCCGACCGCTGCTCCGCTCCGGGGATCTCCGGCGCACCGCTGTACGCCGACTGCCGGTGGAAGACCCAGCGGGTGGACATCCACGACAACCGCTTCGTGCTGGACCCGTCCGTCGTCGACTGCACCGCGAAGTGCGACCGCATGGCGGTGCTGGCCAACTACGGCACCTACCCGGAGTGGTCCCCGTACAAGGGCGAGCAGGTGGCCGAGGACGTCTCCCTCAAGCAGCAGAACCGCTGGCACGAGAACGTCTACGTCGGACCGTGGAAGTTCGTCGCCCACGACCCGAGCCGGGTGCTCGACTCCGGCCAGTGGCAGGGCCCGCCGTACCAGCAGGACCAGGGCAGCACCTTCGGCCCGCGGGCCGGTGGTTGAGATGGGCGAGAAGAGGATCGTCGGGATCGTCTGGGGACTGCTGATCCTCAACACGCTCGGCTCGGCCGGGGCGCAGACCATCATCCCGCTCCCCCGGTCGCTCATCCAGATGGCCACCATGGGCGCGCTGGTCGCCGCCTTCGCGCTGGCGCTCTCGGTCAACCTCCGGCTGCGCTTCCGGCCCAGTGCCTACGTGTTCCTGCTCACCCTGCTGCTGGTGCCGAGCGTGATCTCCAGCGCCCACCTGGAGTCCGGGTTCGGCGCGCTGTTCCGCTGCGGCCGGCTGGCCCTCTTCGTCGGCACGCTGTGGCTGCTCACCCGCTGGTGGGACGGCGGCCTGACGTTCGTCCGGCACCACATCAGGCTGTACCTCGCGGTGCTCGGGTCGGTGGCCGCGGGGCTGCTCGTCTCGCCGGGCGCGGCCATGCCCGACCTCTACGGCGGGCGGCTGGTCGGAGCGCTGTGGCCGCTGACGCCGCCGCAGATCGGGCAGTACGCCGCCGTGATCATCGGGCTCACCGTGCTGCTCGTCCTGGGCCGCAGGACCGACCGGGCCGGCGCGGCGGTGGTCGTCGTGCCGTCGCTGGTCCTGCTCGCGCTGACCCACACCCGGACGGCGACCCTCGGCCTGTTCATCGGCCTGGCGCTGGCGATCGGCTCGCTGATGCTGACCAGCTCCGCCGCCCGCCGGTTCTTCGGCTGGGCGGTGCTGATCGCGACGGTGGCCGCGGTGGGGTTCGCCTCCGCGCTGCAGGCGTGGTTCCTGCGCGGACAGAGCCAGGAGAACTTCTCCAACCTCACCGGCCGGGCCAAGGTGTGGGACGCCCTGCTGGCGGCCCCCCGGTCGGCCTCGGAGGAGCTGTTCGGGATGGGCCTGGGCGACAAGTCGTTCGGCGGGCTGCCGATCGACAACAGCTGGCTGGCCGTCTACAACGAGCAGGGGCTGAGCGGCACCGCGATCGTGGCGGCGGTCTTCGTCGTCCTGGGCGGCGTCGCGCTGCTGCGGCCGCCGTCGCTGGAGCGGGCCTGCGCGATCTTCCTGATCAGCTACTGCGCCATCGCCTCGTACACCGAGGCCGGGCTGGGCGACGCCTCGCCGTACCTGCTGCACCTGGCCGTGGCCGCCTCGCTGCTGGCGGCGCCGTCCGGGACCGCGGCGCTCGCGGCCGGCGGCCCCGCACGGCGCATCCCCGTCCCCCGCTGGACCCCGAACCGGGAGGTGACCTGACCATGCACGTCCTCGTGGTGCACAACCGCTACGCCTCGGCGCAGCCGAGCGGGGAGAACAAGGTCGTCGACCAGGAGGTGGAGCTGCTGCGGGCGGCCGGCCACCGGGTCGAGCTGTTCGAGCGGCGCAGCGACGACATCGGCGGCCTGTCCCTGCCGGCCAAGGCCGCGCTGCCGCTGCTGGTGCCATGGAATCCGGGGGTCCGCAAGGAGCTCGCCGCCCGGCTCCGCGCCGTCCGTCCGGACGTGGTGCACGTCCACAACGTCTTCCCGCTCCTGTCGCCCGCGGTGCTGGCCGCCTGCGCCGACGCGGGCGTGCCCGCGGTCGCCACGCTGCACAACTACACCCAGGTGTGCCCGCCTGGCACGCTCCAGCGGGACGGGCGGCCGTGCACCGAGTGCGTCGGAGGGACTCCGCTGCCCGCCGTCCGGCACGGCTGCTACCGGGGCTCCCGGGCGGCGACGGTGCCGCTGGCGGTCAGCCTGTCCGTCAACCGGCGCCGGTGGTGGTCGGGGGTGGAGCGGTTCCTGTGCATCTCCGCCGCGCAGCGCGAGGTCCTGGTGCGGTCCGGCATGCCGGCCGGGCGGCTGGCGGTGAAGCACAACTTCGTGCCCGAGCCCGGCGTCCGCCGGGAGGGCGCCGGCGAGCAGGTCCTCTACCTGGGCCGGCTGGCCGAGGCCAAGGGCGTCCGGCTGCTCATGGCGGCGTGGGACGAGCTGGCCGCGGACGGCGGTGTGGGCGTGCCGCTCGTGATCGCCGGGACGGGGCCGCTGGAGGCGGAGGTGACCGCCTGGGCGGCGGGCCGGGACGACGTGCGCTACGCCGGCCTGTACGACCCGGAGCAGTGCCGGCGGGCCATCGCCCGGTCGGTGGCCGTGGTGGCCCCCTCGACCTGGCTGGAGGCGTTCGGCCTGGTGGTCGTGGAGGCGATGGCGGCGGGGGTGCCGACCGTGGCCGCCGGCCACGGGGCCTTCGTGGAACTCGTCGAGGACGGGGTGACCGGCCTGCTCCACCGGCCGGGCGACTCCGCCTCGCTCGCGGCGTGCGTGCGCCGCGTCACGGCCGATCCGGCCCGTAACCAGGAGATGGGGCGGGCGGGCCGGAACCGGTACGAGAAGGGCTTCGGTCCGGAGGTCGGACTGGAGCGCCTGCTGGAGGAGTACCGGGGGGGGGGGGGGGGGGGCCGCGGGGGGGGGGGGGGGCCCCCCACCCAGGGAAAAAGAAACAGACAAA
>NZ_JBWKEZ010000010.1:68012-115075 GCF_056434525.1 Streptomyces sp. NPDC044002 | reverse complement strand
CAGGGGGGGGGTGGGGGTGGGCGGGAACGGGGAGGAGGGGGGTTGGGGTCGGGGGTGGGGGGGGGAGTGGGGGGGGGGGGGGCCCCCCCCCCCCCCCCCCCCCCGGTCCGGCGGCGGGGAGGTCCCGCCGCCCGCTGGGGAACAAAGGACTGGCCCGGGGCGGGGCAACCCGCCGCGGGCGGGATGGGGGCAGTAGATGACACGATGCCGACTCTGCGGTTCGGCGGCGCTGGCGAGCGTCGTCGACCTGGGGGCGACCCCGCCGTGCGAGAGCTTCCTCGCCGCGGACCAGCTGGACCTGCCGGAGCCCGCGTACCCGCTGCACCTGCGGGTCTGCACGGACTGCTGGCTGGCGCAGATCCCGCCGCTGATCACGCCGGAGGAGACGTTCAAGGAGTACGCGTACTTCTCCTCCTTCTCGACCTCCTGGGTGGAGCACGCGCGGACGTTCGTCGCGGACGCCGCGCAGCGGGTGGGGCTCGGCCCGGACTCCTTCGTGGTCGAGGTCGCGAGCAACGACGGGTACCTGCTGAGGCACGTGGTGGACCGGGGGATCCGCTGCCTCGGCATCGAGCCGTCGGTGAACGTCGGCGCCGCGGCCCGTGAGGCGGGTGTGCCGACGCTCACGGAGTTCCTGGACCCGGCGACCGGCGCCGCCGTCCGCGCCGAGCACGGTCCCGCGGACCTGGTCGTGGCCAACAACGTGTACGCGCACATCCCGGACGTGGTCGGGTTCACCCAGGGGCTGCGCTCCCTGGTCGCCGACGACGGCTGGGTCTCGATCGAGGTGCAGCACCTGCTGACCCTGATCGAGGAGAACCAGTACGACACGATCTACCACGAGCACTTCCAGTACTACACGGTGGCGTCCGCGGCGCGGGCACTGGCGAGCGGTGGACTCTCGCTGGTGGACGTCGAGCTGCTGCCCACGCACGGCGGCTCCATCCGGCTGTGGGCGCGGCCGGCCGAAGTGGCCGGTGAGCCGTCCCGGCGTGTGGCGGAGGTGCTGGACCGGGAGAAGGCGGCCGGGCTCCAGGAGCTGTCCGGGTACGCGGAGTTCTCCGCCCGGGTGGCGAAGGTGCGCCGGGACCTGCTGCGTTTCCTCATCGAGGCGGCCGAGCGCGGTGAGCGGGTGGTCGGCTACGGCGCGCCCGGCAAGGGCAACACCCTGCTCAACCACTGCGGCGTCCGGCCCGACCTGCTCGCGTACACGGTCGACCGCAACCCCTACAAGCACGGCAGGTTCACCCCGGGCACCCGCATCCCGATCCTGGCGCCCGAGCAGATCGCCGCCGACCGGCCGGACTACGTCCTGGTCCTCCCGTGGAACCTGCGGGCGGAGCTGGTCGAGCAGCTGTCCTTCGTGCACGAGTGGGGCGGCCGCCTGGTCTTCCCCATCCCGGAACTGAGCATCGTCGAGGTGAAGTCGTGAAGGTCGTACTGTTCTGCGGCGGTTACGGGATGCGGATGCGCAGCGGGGCCGCGGACGACGTGCCGAAGCCGATGGCGATGGTCGGTCCGCGTCCGCTGATCTGGCACGTCATGCGCTACTACGCGCACTACGGGCACAAGGAGTTCATCCTGTGCCTGGGCTACGGCGCCCACCACATCAAGGACTTCTTCCTCAACTACGAGGAGACCACGTCCAACGACTTCGTGCTGCGGGGCGGGCGGACCGAGCTGCTGTCCACCGACATATCCGACTGGACGATCACCTTCGCGCAGACCGGCGTCGAGTCCCCGATCGGGGAGCGGCTGCGCCGGGTACGCCACCACCTGGACGGGGACGAGATGTTCCTCGCCAACTACGCCGACGTGCTCACCGACGCCCCGCTGCCGGAGATGATCGAGCGGTTCTCGCAGCGCGACGCCGGCGCCTCGATGACGGTGGTGCCGCCCCAGTCCTCGTTCCACTGCGTGGACCTGGGCGAGGACGGGCTGGTCGGGGGCATCACCCCGGTGAGCGAGCTGCCGCTGTGGGAGAACGGCGGCTACTTCGTGCTCCGCCAGGAGGTCTTCGACCACATCCCGGAGAACGGGGACCTGGTCGCCGACGGATGCGCCGCGCTGGCCAAGCAGGGCCGGCTGGTGGCGCACCAGCACCGGGGCTTCTGGAAGCCGACCGACACCGTGAAGGAGCGGGCCGCGCTCGACGAGGCCTACGCCCGCGGCGACCGCCCGTGGGCCGTGTGGGAGCGCGACGGCGCCGGGGCGGGGACCGCGTGATCAAGCTCAGTGCGGGGCGCGTGGACCGGGTCGTCGCGGTCGGCGCGCACTGCGACGACATCGCCATCGGCGCCGGCGGCACCCTGCTGACCCTGTGCGACGCCCGGCCGGGCGTCCGCGTGGACGCGCTGGTGCTCTCCGGCGGCGGCAGCGACCGGGAGCAGGAGGAGCGGGCCGCGCTCGCCGCGTTCTGCCCGGGCGCCGACCTGCGGCTGACGGTGCTCAAGCTGCCCGACGGCCGGATGCCGACGCACTGGGACGAGGCCAAGGCCGCGGTCGAGGAGCTGCGCGGGCGGACCGACCCCGACCTGATCCTCGCCCCGCGCACCGACGACGCGCACCAGGACCACCGGGGCCTCGCGCAACTGGTGCCCACCGCGTTCCGCGACCACCTGGTCCTCGGCTACGAGATCGTCAAGTGGGACGGCGACCTCGGCCGTCCGTCGGCGTACCAGCCGCTGTCGCCGGAGACCGCGGAGCGGAAGGTGCGGCTGTTGCAGGAGCACTACCCCTCGCAGCGGCACCGCCCCTGGTACGACCGGGAGGCCTTCCTCGGGCTGGCCCGGATCCGCGGCATCGAATGCCACGCGCGCTACGCCGAGGCGTTCGCCGTCACCAAACTCACTCTGAACCTGGGGGATTGAACCTTGCGCGTACTGCTGACCGGACACCAGGGCTACCTGGGCACCGTGATGGCCCCGGTCCTCACGGCCGCCGGCCACGAGGTCACCGGCCTGGACTCCGGCCTGTTCGCCGACTGCCTGCTGGGCCCGCGGCCCGCGGACCCGCCGGGGCGGCGGGTGGACCTGCGCGACGTCACCGCCGAGGACGTGGCCGGGGTGGACGCGGTGATCCACCTGGCCGCGCTGTCCAACGACCCGCTGGGATCGCTGGCGCCGCAGCTCACGTACGACATCAACCACCACGCGTCCGTGCACCTGGCCCGGCTGGCCCGCGACGCCGGCGTGCGGCGCTTCCTGTACGCCTCCACCTGCTCGATCTACGGCGCCGCGGGCGGCGACGCCCTGGTGGCCGAGGACGCCCCGCTGCGGCCGGTGACCCCGTACGCGGAGTCCAAGGTGCGGGTGGAGGACGACCTGCACGAGCTGGCCGACGGGGACTTCAGCCCGGTGTACATGCGCAACGCCACCGCCTTCGGCTACTCCCCCAGGCTCCGCGCCGACATCGTGGTGAACAACCTGGTGGGCCACGCCCTGCTGTCGGGCGAGGTGCTGGTGATGTCCGACGGCACCCCGTGGCGGCCGCTGGTGCACGCCGCCGACATCGCGCGGGCCTTCACGGCCGCGCTGGAGGCACCGCGCGAGGCGGTACACGACGAGGCGTTCAACATCGGCAGCGAGGCCAACAACGTCACCGTCGCCGAGATCGCCGGGCAGGTCGCCGACGCGGTGGCCGGCTCGAAAGTGGTGATCACCGGGGAGACCGGCGCCGATCCGCGCTCCTACCGGGTGGACTTCTCCCGGTTCCGGGACGCCGTGCCCGGCTTCGAGTGCGCGTGGACGGTGAAGCAGGGCGCGCTCGAACTCGCCGACGCCTACCGCGAGCACGGGCTGACCCGGGAGTCCTTCGAGCAGCGCTTCACCCGGCTCGCCGTGCTGCGCGCGGCGTCCGAGGCCGGCACGGTCGACGACACCCTGCGGTGGCGCCGGTGACCGCGCCCGGCCGCGAGATGCACGCCCTGGTGGAGCGGCTGTACCCGCTGTGCCGGAGCATCACCGGCGACGGCGTGCGCGCGACCCTGGACATCGTCGGCGAGTACCTGCCGCTGGAGGTGCACGAGGTGCCGACCGGGACGCGGGTCCTGGACTGGACGGTGCCGCAGGAGTGGAACATCCGGGACGCGTACGTCGCCGACGCTTCCGGGAAGCGGGTCGTCGACTTCGCCGCGTCCAGCCTGCACGTGCTCGGCTACAGCGTGCCGGTGTCAGCGGTCATGCCGCTGTCCGAACTGCGCCCGCACCTGCACACCCTGCCCGACCAGCCGTCCTGGGTCCCGTACCGCACCAGCTACTACAAGCCGGAGTGGGGGTTCTGCCTGGCCCAGGAGACCCTGGACGCGCTGCCGGACGGGGAGTACGAGGTGCGCGTCGACTCCACGCTCGCGGACGGCCACCTCACCTACGCCGAGCACGTGGTCCCCGGGCAGGTCGCCGACGAGGTGATCGTCTCCTGCCACGTCTGCCACCCGTCGCTGGCCAACGACAACCTGGCCGGCATCGCGGTGGCGGTCCACCTGGCCCGGTTGCTCGCGGAGCGGAACCCGTACTACACCTACCGGTTCCTGTTCGCGCCCGGCACCATCGGGGCGATCACCTGGCTGGCCCGCAACGCGGAGCGGATCGACCGTGTCAAGCACGGCCTGGTGCTGGCCTGCGCCGGCGACCGGGGGCAGCTGACGTACAAGCAGAGCCGGCGCGGTGACGCGGAGATCGACCGGGTGCTGCGGCACGTGCTGGCATCCTCCGGACGCCCGCACAGCGTGAAGGAGTTCACCCCGTACGGGTACGACGAGCGGCAGTTCTGCTCGCCGGGCTTCGACCTCGGCGTGGGCTCGCTCAGCCGCACCCCGTACGCCGGGTACCCCGAGTACCACACCTCGGCGGACAACCCGGACTTCGTCACCCCGGAGGCGATGGCGGACACCCTGGACCTCTGCCAGGAGGCGTTCGCCGTGCTGGACCGCAACCGGCGGTACCAGAACCTCAGCCCGTACGGCGAGCCGCAGCTGGGCCGGCGCGGGCTGTACGACTCGCTCGGCGGCCGCAGCGACGCGAAGGAGGCCCAGATGGCCATGCTGTGGGTGCTCAGCCTCTCCGACGGCGAGCACAGCCTGCTGGACGTCGCCGAGCGATCCGGGCTGGCGTTCGACACCGTGGCCGCGGCGGCCGGCGCGCTGCACGACGCCGGACTGATCAAGGCATGACGCAGGTGCCCACCGAGGGGGAAGAGACGACGGCACCGGCGGCAGAGGCGGCCCCGGCGGCCCCGGACGCGGACACCGCCCCGCGGACCGCCAAGCGGGCCGTCCTCGGCCGGCTGTCCTGGGGGCTCGCCGACCAGGCGGCCTCCAGCGTGTCCAACTTCGCGGTGGGCATCTACGTGGCGCGCTCGCTGGGGCTGGCCGCGTTCGGCGTGTTCAGCCTGGCCTGGGTGACGTACGGGGTGGTGCTGAGCGTCTCCCGCGGGCTGGCCACCGACCCGCTCGTGGTGCGCTTCAGCGGGGTGCCGGAGGCGTCCTGGCGCGGGGCGGTGGCCCGGTCCTCGGGTACCGCGCTCGGCGTCGGCACCGCCATCGGCGCCGTCTGCCTGGCGGTCGGGCTGGGCCTCGGCGGGCTCGTGGGCACCGCGTTCGCCTGCCTCGGCGTCGTGCTGCCGGGGCTGCTGCTCCAGGACGCCTGGCGGTACGCGTTCTTCGCCGCCGGGAACGGGCGCAAGGCCTTCGTCAACGACGTGGTGTGGGGCGTCGCGCTCGTCCCGGCCATGGTGGTCGCGGCGCGGGTGGGCAGCGTGGCCGCGTTCGTGCTCGCCTGGGGCGCGTCCGCCGCGGTGGCCGCGGCGTACGGCTGCCTCCAGTCCGGGATCCGGCCCCGCCTGGCCGGTGCCCGCGAGTGGGTCCGCGACCACCGCGACCTGGGCTACCGGTACCTGGTCGAGAACACCTGCGTCAGCGGCGCGGGCCAGCTGCGGGCGTACGGGCTCGGCGCGATCGTCGGGGTCAGCGCGGTGGGCGTGGTCCGGGGCGCCGAGCTGCTGCTCGGACCGTTCCTCGCCGTGCTGATGGGGCTGTCCCTGGTCACGGTCGCCGAGGCGGCCCGGGTGCTGCGGCGGGCCCCGCACCGCCTCGGCGTGTTCTGTCTCCTGCTCGGCGGCGTGCAGGCCGTCGCCGCGCTGCTCTGGGGCGCGGCCCTGCTGCTGGTGCCGGACGGGCTCGGCGGGCTCGTCCTCGGCGACGTCTGGGAGGGGGCCTCGCAGCTGATCGTGCCGGCCACCCTCGGCGTCGCGGGCGCCGGCCTCGGCACCGGCGCGGCGGCCGGGCTACGCGCGCTCGGCGCGGCCCGGCGCAGTCTGCGCAGCCAGTTGTTCGCCTCCGCCTGTTACGCCGCGGGCGGGCTCGGCGGTGCCGCCCTGGCCGGCACGGTCGGCTCGGCCTGGGGCGTCGCCGCCGCGACCGCCTGCGGCTCGGCCGTGTGGTGGCTGCACCTGCGGTCCGCCCTGCGCGAGCGCACGCATTCGATCCGCGAAGTGAGGACCTCATGAACGACCGTCCCAGGCTGAGCATCGGCCTGCCCGTCTACAACGGCGAGGAGTACCTCGCCGAGTCGCTCGACGCCCTCCTCGGCCAGACCTACGAGGACTTCGAGCTGGTCATCTCCGACAACGCCTCCACCGACGGGACCCGGGACATCTGTCTCAAGTACGCCGCGCGGGACTCGCGCATCCGCTACCTGCGGCTGCCCCGCAACATCGGCGCCGCGCCCAACCACAACCACGTGTTCACCGAGTGCCGCGGCGAGCTGTTCAAGTGGGCCTCGCACGACGACCTGTACGCCCGGGACCTCCTGAAGCGCTGCGTGGAGGCGCTGGACGAGCGGCCGGACGTGATCCTCGCGCACAGCGGCCAGGCCGTCATCGACGGCGACGGCCGGGTGAAGGTCCCGTACGAGTACGGGATCGCCACCGACTCGCCGAGCGCGCCGGAGCGCTTCCGCAGCTTCCTGTTCGAGCCCGGCGGCGACGACTTCTACGGGGTGATGCGGGCCGACGTGCTGCGCCGGGTGAAACCGCACGACAGCTACCACCACGCGGACCGCACCTTCGTCGCCGAGATCGTCCTGAACGGGCCCTTCCACCAGGTGCCGGAGCTGCTGTACTTCCGCCGCGACCACCCCACGCGGGCCGAGCGGGCGAACCCGGGCAAGCGCTCCCGGTGCGTCAACCTGGACCCGCGCCGGGCGGGTGCGCTGCACCCGACGCCCCGGCTGCTCGCCGAGTACGTCCTCGGGTTCCTCGGGGCGATCGGGCGGGCGCCGCTGTCCGCGGCCGACCGGCGGGCCTGCTACCGCCACCTGGCGGTGTGGATGGCCAGCCGGGCCCGGCCGGGCGCCGGCGAGCGGGTCGAGGACCGGGCCCCGGTCGTCCCGGCCCGCCTCGCGGTCTCCGTCGACGACCTCGTCGCCGGCCGTGAGGGGAGGGGGGCGTGAGCGCCGCGGGCGGATCCCCGGTGCGGGTCGGGGTGTTCGGGCTGCTCGGCTCCGGGAACCTCGGCAACGACGGGTCGCTGGAGGCCGTGCTCGGGTACCTGCGCGAGGCGCACCCGGAGGCGGCCGTGGACGCCCTGTGCGGCGGGCCCGAGGTCGTCTCGGCCCGGTACGGGATCCCCGCGACGCGGCTGCACTGGTACCGGGGCGAGTACCGGACCGCGTCCCGCGCGGGGGCGGTCGCCGGCAAGGGGCTGGGCAAGCTGGTCGACGTCGTCCGGACCGCCGCCTGGGTGCGCCGGCACGACGTGGTGATCGTGCCGGGCATGGGCGTCCTGGAGGCCACGCTGCCGCTGCGGCCGTGGGGCTTCCCGTACTCGCTGCTGCTGCTGTGCGCGAGCGGGCGGCTGCTCGGCACCCCGGTCGCGCTGGTCGGCGTGGGGGCCGCCCCGATCGGCGACCGGGCGACCCGGGCGGTGGTGCGCTGGTCGGCGCGGCTGGCCGCGTACCGGTCGTACCGGGACGGCCTGTCGCGCGAGGCGATGCGGGAGATGGGCGTGGACACCTCGCGCGACGAGGTCTACCCGGACCTCGCGTTCGCCCTGCCGACGCCGCCGGCGGGTACGCCATCCGGGGCGCCGGGGGTGGTGTGCGTCGGCGTCATGGACTTCCACGGCGGCAACGACGACCGGGCGCGGGCCGCGGAGATCCACCGGCGCTACCTGGACGGGACGATCCGGTTCGTCCGCGCGCTGGTCGCGGAGGGCAGGCCGGTCCGGCTGCTCACCGGCGACGCGTGCGACGTCCCGGTGGTCGAGGCGGTCCTCGAAGCGGTGGACTCGCCGCTGGTCACCGCCGCCGGGGCGGCCTCGCTGGACGGCCTGATGAGGGAGGCGGCGGCGGCCGACGCCGTGGTGGCGACCCGCTACCACAACCTGGTCTGCGCGCTGAAGGCCGGTACGCCGACGCTCGCGGTGAGCTACGCGGCGAAGAGCGACGCGCTGATGGCCCGGATGGGGCTGGACGCGTTCCGCCACCCGGCCCGCGAGGTCGACGCCGACCGGCTGCTCGGCCAGTTCCGGGAGCTGGAGGAGCGGTCGAAGGAGCTGCGGGAGACCCTCGCCGAACGGAACCTGGTCGCGTCCCGGCTCCTGAAGGACCAGTTCGCCGCCCTGACCGCGGCCCTGTTCCCGGCGGCCGGCCGCGCCGCCCGGGGCCGCGCCCACGCCCACGCCCACGCCCACGCCACGCGGGAGACCCGATGAAAGCGACCGAAGTCCCGGCGATCGCCGGCGCGTACCTCTTCGAACCGACGCCGTACGCCGACGAGCGCGGCTTCTTCTGCCGCACCTTCGACGCCGACGTGGTCCGCTCGGTGGGCCTGGACCCGCACGCGTTCATCCAGGACAGCGTCTCCCGTTCGGTGAGGGGCGTGCTGCGGGGCCTCCACCTGCGTTCCGGCGCCGGCGAGGCCAAGCTGGTGCGGTGCTCGTACGGGAGCGTGTTCGACGTGGTCGTGGACCTGCGGCCGGACTCCCCGACGTACCTGGGCCGGGCCTTCTTCGAGCTGTCCGGCGAGACGCAGGCGACCCTGTACATCCCGGCGGGGTGCGCGCACGGTTTCCAGGCGCTGACCGAGACCGCCGACACCTCGTACCGGATCGACCGTCCGCACGATCCCGCCGAGGACGTGACGATCGCCTACGACGACCCGGAGCTGGCCATTCCGTGGCCGCTGCCGGTCACCCTGATGTCCCAGCGGGACCGGGAGGCGCCGAGCCTCGCCGAGGTCCTGAAGCAGAACGAGAGCTGAGGCCGGCGTGGACACCGAAGACATCCGAGAGTTCGCGCTGCCGCGGTCGCGGGCGGCGAACGAGCGCCTGCACGCCCTGGTCCCGGGGGGCGCGCACACCTACGCCAAGGGCGACGACCAGTACCCCGAGGACCTGGCCCCGGTCATCAGCCACGGCCGCGGAGCCCACGTCTGGGACGTCGACGGCAACCGCTACGTCGAGTACGGCTCCGGCCTGCGGTCGGTCAGCCTGGGGCACGCCCACCCGCGCGTGACCGAGGCGGTACGGCGCGAACTCGACCGGGGCGGCAACTTCGTACGGCCGTCGGTGGTGGAGGTCGAGGCCGCGGAGCGGTTCCTCGCGACGGTGCCGACCGCCGAGATGGTGAAGTTCGCGAAGAACGGCTCCGACGCCACCACCGCCGCGGTACGCCTCGCCCGCGCCGCCACCGGGCGCCGACGGGTGGCGATCTGCGCCGACCATCCGTTCTTCTCCACGGACGACTGGTTCATCGGCACCACGCCGATGTCCGCCGGCATCCCCGACTCGGTCAACGAGCTCACCGTGAGGTTCCCCTACGGCGACCTGGCCGCCACGGAGGAGGTCCTCAGCCGGTACCGGGACGAAGTCGCCTGTCTGATCCTCGAACCCGCCACCCACAGCGAGCCGCCGCCCGGATACCTCGCCGGGCTGCGCGAACTGGCCCACCGGCACGGCTGCGTCCTGGTCTTCGACGAGATGATCACCGGCTTCCGCTGGTCCGAGGCCGGCGCCCAGGGCCTGTACGGCGTGGTCCCGGACCTCTCCACGTTCGGCAAGGCGCTGGGCAACGGGTTCGCCGTCTCCGCGCTGGCCGGGCGCCGCGAGCTGATGGAGCGGGGCGGACTGCGGCACTCCGGCGACCGGGTGTTCCTGCTGTCCACCACGCACGGCGCGGAGACGCACTCCCTGGCGGCCGCGATGGCCGTGCAGGCCGCCTACGCCGAGGAGGGGGTCACGGCGCGGCTGCACGCCCTCGGCGAGCGGCTGGCGGCCGGTGTCCGGGAAGCCGCGGCCGGCATGGGCGTCGGCGACCACCTGGTCGTCCGGGGCCGGGCCAGCAACCTGGTCTTCGCCACCCTCGACGAGAACGGGCAGCCGTCGCAGGAGTACCGCACCCTGTTCCTGCGCCGGCTGCTGGCGGGCGGGGTGCTGGCCCCGTCGTTCGTGGTGAGCAGCGCGCTCAGTGACGCCGACATCGACCACACCGTCGACGTGGTGGCCCAGGCGTGCGCGGTGTACCGCAAGGCGCTGGACGCCGGCGACCCCGGTCCCTGGCTGGGGGGACGGCCGGTGAAGCCGGTGTTCCGCCGCCTGGTGTGAGGTTCCGTGAGGTGAGGTGAGGTGAGGCGGTCGGCGGGCGCGGCGGGCGTGGCGTGGCGTGGCGTCAGCGGCGCTCGCGCCGGCCGGCGTCGGCCGTCCGGTCGACCAGCCACGCGGCCGCCGGGACCACCGCCAGAGCGGTGCACCAGCCGCCCAGCACGTCGGTCGGGTAGTGGGCGCCCAGGGCGACCTGCGCCCAGCCCATGGCGGCGCCGGCGAGCAGCGCCGCGGCGAGCACGAGCGAGGTGCCGGCCGTCCTGCCGAGGCCGAGCCGGCCGCTCGCCAGCAGGGCCCCCACGAGGGCGAGCGCGGTCGCGAAGGCGGTGTGCCCGCTGGGGAAGGACAGGTTGTCGCCGTGGATGGTGCGTCCCACCACGGACTTGAGCAGCGTCGCCGTCCCCACGGCCAGCGCGGCGCCGGCCACGACGAGCACCGCCGCGCGGGGCCTGCGGAGCAGCAGGCAGCCGGTCACGGCGGCCCCGACCAGCACCGCGGCTCCCACGGGCTCCCCCAGGAAGTCGGTCGCCAGGGCGACGTACCGCCAGGACGGCCCGACCCCGTACACCGCCGCCCCGATCCGCTCGTCCACCGCGCCGGGCTCGCCGGCGTCCGCGTACAGCACCCCGAGCCCGAGGACCGCCAGGGCGGCGAGCAGGGCGATCAGCCCGAGCCACAGGCGTAACGACGGGGGCACCACCGCGGGAGCCGGCCCGCGGTCCTTCTGCACGATTCCAAACACGCCAAAACCCTAACCAACGCCGCGTTCCCCCGGGCGGCATCGATGAAACCGGCGTGAAGCCGCGCTGAAGCCGGCGGGCCGCAAGCTCCGTGGACATCCGACGGACGCCACGAGAGGCCGCCATGAACGAGACCGTCCACCACCTGTCCCCCGACCGGCTCCAGGACCCCGCGACCGGTTACGCCGGCCTCGACGGCGGGGACGGCCTGCCCCGCGTCGTCCTCCCGGGCCTGCGTACGCCGGTACGGCTCGTCACCCGCTACGAGGACGTCAAGGCCGCGCTCACCGAACCCCGGCTGATCCGGGACCGGAGCAAGGTGCCCGGCGGCACGGACGGGCCCGACGCGCAGGACGAGCTGCTGGAGCCGCTGGGTGACCTCCCGCCCGAGTACGCGCGCTACGTCTCCGCGCACCTGGCCTTCCTCGACGGCGCGGAGCACGCCCGCCTGCGGACCCCGCTCACCCGTGCCTTCACCGCCCGGCGCGTCGCGGCCCTGCGGCCCTTCGTCGAGGAGAGCGCCGCGCGGCTGATCGGCGAGCTGGCCGGCCGGGAGGAGGCCGACCTGCTGAACGAGTTCGCGTACCCGCTGGCCACCTCCGTCATCTGCGAGCTGGTCGGTGTGGACGGGGCGGACCGGGCCCGGGTCTGCGACTGGATCCGGGACTTCGCCTACGGCGACGGCAGCAGGATGGGCGACGGGCTCGCCGGTGTCGTCGAGTACGTCAGGTCGCTGATCGCGAGGCGGAAGGCCGATCCGGCCGACGACCTGATCAGCTCCCTGCTCGAAGGGGCCGGCGAGGGCGGCGCCGGCGCACTCGACGAGGAGGAGATCACCGCCATGGTGTTCCTGCTCATCAACACCGGGATCACCCCTCCCGCCCTCTTCCTCGCCCACGCGGTCCTGGCCCTGCTCGACCACCCCGGCCAGCTGGCCCGGCTCCGCGCGGAACCGGAACTCCTCGGCCGGGCCGTGCCCGAACTCCTGCGCCACGTCACGCTCCTGCGGATCGGTGCCACGCTGTACGCCACCGAGGACTTCGCCTTCGCCGGTACCGGTCTGCGCAGGGGCGATTCCGTGACCGTGGCGCTGCTGGCCGCGAACCACGACCCGGCCGTGTACGGGGAGGCATCCGCACGGCTGGACGTCACCAGGGAGCCCGGGCGGGGCCGGGGCCACCTCGCGTTCGGGCACGGTGCGCACCTCTGCATCGGCGCCGCGCTCGGGAGCCTGGTGACGGGTGTGGTGTTCGAGCGGCTGCTCGTGCGGCGGCCCGTGCCGGAACTGGCCGTCGCCCGCGAGGAGCTGGAGTTCGGCCACTGGCCCGGGGACGGCTTCCACCTGGTGCGGCTGCCGGTGCGGCTGTGAACCCGGCCGGGTGAGCCGGTCAGCCGCGCTCCCCCGCCCCCTCCCCTTCCTCTTCCCGTTCCCGTTCCCGTTCCCGCAGCAGGCCGAGGGCCGCCCGGCGCAGTCCGTCCCGGTCCAGGGCGGCGTACCCGGACCTCGCGTCCTCGTACGCCGCCCGGTCGGCGCGGCGGGCCGCCTCCCGGGCGCGGGCGGAGGACATGGTCGGCTGGAAGGTCCGCAGGCACCGGAAGGACTCGGTCAGGGCGAGCAGCCGTACGCCGACGCCGACCGTGGCCGCGCGGTCCTCCGCGGCTCCCCGGACGAGGTCGGCCGTCCCCAGGGCGAGCAGCAGCGCGCCGCAGACGGGGAGGTCCGCCGGGGCGCCCCGCTCCAGCCGGTCCCGCGCGCGTTCCGGGAGGCGGGCGGTGAGCTCCTCGACCGGGCCGAGCCGGCCGTGGTGGGCGTGTGCGGCCACGGCGGCGGCGCGCAGCTCCAGGGCCCAGGGCTCCAGGTCCACGTCGAGGCCGAGGACCGGTCCGCCGGCCCGCCCGGGGAGGGCCGCGGCACGGCGCCAGAGCGTCAGGCCCCGCTCCGTCCCGCCCCGCGCGAGCTCGATCTCGGCACGGGCTCCCAGTTCGGGGGTCGGTACGTCTCCCGTCTCCTCCGGCCGGTTCCGCGCGGCCGGCTCCAGCCACCGTTCCGCCTCGTCCACGTCCCCCGTCTGGAGGTGGCCCAGCACCATGCCCCAGCGCAGGCCCAGGGTGTCGGGCCAGTCGCCGAGCGGGTCGAGGACGCGTACGGCCTCGGCCAGGTGGCGCAGTGCCTCCTCCCCCCGCTCCGCGCGCAGGCACAGCTCCCCCAGCCGGGACAGGGCGGTGACCTGGAGCCAGGGGATGCGGTGGTCCTCGACGGCGGCGAGCGTCCGCCGGGCGGCCGCCAGGGCCCGCTCCGGTTCGTGCTCGTTCTCCCACAGGTATCCGGCCAGTCCCTCGGCCACCCCGGCGAGCAGGGGCTCGCCGCTGCCGCGGAAGGCGTCCAGCCGCCCGCGGTCGCTGCCGAACACCTCGGGGGCGGCGCGCAGGAGGGTGGCGAGGGCCCTGGGGAGGGTGTCCGCGGGGGCCGGCGGCAGGCGGCGCAGGAGGGCGAGGAGGCGGGGCGGGGCGGGGGCTCCGCCCAGCAGCGGGCCGACGGCGAGCAGCACCGCGGCGGTGCGGGCGGCCTCGACGTGGGTGGGTTCCGGCCGGTGGTGCGAGAGCGCTGCGCCGGCTTCGGCCGCGAGGGGGATCAGCCGGGCGTAGTTCCCCTCGGTGGCCCACACGCTGCACAGCGCGGCGCCGGCCGCCGCGAGGGTGGGCGTGTCGCGGCGGGCGAGGGCGAGGCGCAGGGCGAGGACGAGGTTGTCGTGCTCGGCTTTGATCCCCCGCCACGCGGTGTACGGGTCGGGGCCGAAGGGCGCGTCGTGCCGGGCGAGGCCGAAGCCGCGCGCCCAGAGCAGGAACCGCCCGGTGACGTGTTCCGTCTCGCCGGCCCGGTCCCGGTGCGCGGCGGCGAATTCCCGTACGGTCTCCAGCATCCGGAAGCGGGTGTCGGTGCCGGTGCCGGTGTCGGTGTCGGTGCCGGTGTCGGTGACCTTGAGGAGGGACTGGTCGGCCAGGTCCGCCAGGACGTCCACGACGTCCAGGACCTCCGGGGCCGGGGGGAGGCCGTCACCGAGCACGTGCGCGGCGGCCTCGGCCGTGAAGCCGCCGGGGAAGACGGACAGGGCGCGCAGGGCCGTCCGCCCGGCGGGTTCGAGGAGGTTCCAGCTCCAGTCGACGACGGCGTGCAGGGTGCGGTGGCGCGGGGGCGCGTCCCGGGCGCCGCCGCGGAGCAGCCCGAACCGGTCGTCCAGGCGGCGGGTCATGTCCGCGACCGACATGACCCGGACCCGCGCGGCCGCCAGCTCCACGGCGAGCGGCAGCCCGTCCAGGCGGCGGCAGAGCTCCCCGACCTGCCGGGCGGGGAGTTCCACGCCGGGGCGCGCGGCCCGGGCCCGTTGTTCGAACAGCCGGACCGTCGTGGCCTGATCGAGCTCGGGCAGCGGGTGGACCGCTTCGGAGGACAGGCCGAGCGGTGCCCGGCCGGTGGTGAGGATCCGCAGGTCACGGGTGATGGCGACGAGGGCCCGGACCAGTTCGGCGGCGCCGTCCAGCACGTGTTCGCAGTTGTCCAGCACCAGCAGGGCCGGGCCGGGGCCGAGGGCGGAGGCGATGCCGGCCGGCAGGTCGGCGCGCGGGCCGGGGCGGCCCGGGGGCCCGCCGGGACGGGGCTCGGCGACGCCGAGGGCTGAGGCGACCTCGCCCGCCACGTCCGCGTCGCCGGTGACACCGGCGAGGGCGACCAGGTGGACGGTGCGGTGGGGCGCGTCCCGGGCGACGGCGGCGGCGAGGCGGGTCTTGCCGAGCCCGCCGGGTCCCACGATCGAGGTGACGCGGGAGGTGCGCAGCAGCCGCGCCACCGCGGCGATGTCCTCGGCGCGGCCCAGGAGTTCGTTGGGCTCGTGAGGTACTCCGCGGCGTACCGCCGGGGTGCCGGCCCGCAGCAGTTCCCGGTGCAGGGCGCGCAGGGCCGGCCCGGGGTCGGTGCCCAGGTCGTCGCGGAGTGCGCGGCGGTGGCGGTCGTAGGTGGCCAGGGCGGTGGGGGCGCCCGCGGTGGCGGCCTCGCACCGGACCAGTTCCAGCAGGAGTTCCTCGTCCCGGGGCAGTTCCCTGGCGAGTTCGGCCAGCGGTTCCAGCGCCTCGGGCTCCCGGCCGGTGCGCGCGAGTCCGAGTGCCCGGGCGCGGAGCAGCGAGCGGTGGGCCGGGCGGCGTCCGGCCCTGAGGGCGGACAGCGGATCGCCGGGTACGGGCTCCCCGTGCCCGGGGCCGCCCGCACCCCAGAGCGCCAGCCCCGCTTCGGCTTCGGCGAGGGCCCCGGCGTGGTCGCCGGAGCGGGACTTCGTCGCGCAGGCGGCGGTGTGCAGCAGGACGGCCGAGGCGTCGACCCGCTCCGCCCCGAGGGCGAGCCGGTAGCCGCCCGGCGTACTGGCGATGGCTTCGGGCCCCAGCTGCGTGCGCGCCCGCGAGACGAGGACCTGGAGCGCCTTGACCGGATGCGCCGGCCGCTCGTCGGGCCAGAGCCCGTCGATCAGCCGCGCGGTACCGCATCCGGCGCGCAACTCGCCGGCGAGCAGGGCGATCAGTGCCCGCATCCGGGGTGCCGTGATCTCCCTGCCCCGGAAGGCGACCGTCGTGAGGGTGGTCAGCTCCATGGTCACCGGACCAGCCTAGTGCCCCGGCCGTAGACCGTGATCTTCATGTCCGGTTCACGGCCTGCCGGTGGCAGTGGCCGGCCAGGGCCCGGTCACGACGTGCGAAGCTGGGCCACATCCCTTCCGTGTCCCACTCGGGGCACACGGCGTTCACCCGCCGGCTCGGGCCAGGAGGACACATGCGACGCGGCGAAATCTGGTGGGTCGACTTCGACGAGCGACGCCCGGTCGTGCTGCTGTCGGACGAGGAGTCGTCCGGGTTCCGAGCGATGCAGGTCGTCGCTCCGGCGGGCGTCGACATCGGCGGCCTCGCCGTCGAAGTGGCCGTGGGCCCCCTGGAAGGAGTGCCCTTCGAAGGCGTGCTGCGGTTCGCGCTCCCGCGTCCGGGCTTCACTCCTTGCACGTGGCTGACCACTGTGGCCCGGGACGACCTGGTCGAGCGGGCGGGCGTGTTGTCCCCGGCGAAACTCGGCGAGGTCGGAGAAGCCCTCCATGCCGCTGGACAGGCAGGGAGTGGATGACGGCGGCCCCCGGAACGGCGGACGGGCCCGGCCCCCGAGGGGGCCGGGCCGGTGTCCGGTACCTCGGTCAGGCGGTGCAGCGGATCATCGTCAGCGGGCGGTTGGAGGTGTAGTCCGCCCAGTACTCCTCGCCGTACTTCTCCAGGCCGGTGTCCGAGACTTCGAGGGTGACCCACTCGACCCCGGTGAACCCGGCCGCCTTCAGGGTCTGCTCGTACGTCTCCTTCGAGGGCACGGTGGCCTCGAAGGAGACCGGCGGTTCGAGCAGGGCCGTGAGCCGGATCCCGACGCCGATCTCGTTGTCCTTGCCGGTCGATTCGAGCAGGAACCCGTACTTCTCCAGCGACGGGCCGCCGAAGTCGTAGCCGGGGTCCTGCACGAACAGGTGGAACGCGCCGCCGGGCACGAGGCTGCGCCGGATGTTGCGCATCATCTGCTCGATCTCGGCGACGTCGCCCGCGTAGTTGAACGCCTGCACGGCGACGGCCACGTCGAACGGCTCGTCGAACTCGCGCAGGGTGGTCGTGTCCGCGACCTCGTAGTCGATGCCGAGGCGCTCGGCGTCCTCGATCGCCTTGGCCGCGTCCACCATCGCGCCGGAGATGTCGAAGCCGAAGACGCGCGAGGCGCCGCGGCGCTTGAGCTCACGGCTGTAGAAGCCGGTGCCGCAGGCGATGTCGAGCACGGACTTGCCGGTGACGTCGCCGACCAGGCCGAGGAAACCCGGTACCTCGGCGTAGCGGATGATGGGCAGGGTCTTGAAGCCTTCGAACGCTTCGCCGATTCCGTCGTACAGCTGACCACTCATCGCAGTGGTTCCCCCATCGTTCTATGGCGTCGGCTCCCATGACGAGCCGCGGCCCTCGGCGGGAAGTCTGCTCCGTGGGCGACGGGACTTCGTACTGGCGGAACACACGAACCTGCTGGTCATGTCACCGAGGTGCGCACAAAGGGACGCTTCCCCCAACGCGCTTGCGGGGCAGCCGGATTGGGACGGCCGCCGGCTTCCGCTTCCGCCTTGATGATCAAGGACGGCCATGGGGTGCGGGCCGCCCCGCCCTTCCGCTTCGGCGCGGCGGCGGGGGGCCCGGAAAGGACCCCGGCAGCGGCTCAGCAGGGGTGGCCGACGGGCCTGCCGGGAACCACCAGTCCGGCTTCGTACGCGACGGCGACCGCCTGGGCACGGCTGCGCAGGCCCAGCTTGGTCATCGTGCGGTGCAGGTGCGTCTTGACGGTGGCCTCGGTGACGACGAGTTCGGCGGCGATCTCGTCGTTGCCGAGCCCCCTGGCCACCAGCCGCAGCACGTCCTGTTCCCGGTTGGTGAGCCGGGACAGGGTGCGGTCGTCGCCGCGCGGGCCCTCGGTGCGCGCGCTGTAGGCCTCGATGAGGCGCCGGGTCACGGCGGGCGCGAACAGCATGTCGCCGCCGGCGATCGTGGTCACCGCGGAGATCAGCCGCTCGGGCGGGGTGTCCTTGAGGAGGAAGCCGCTCGCGCCCGCGCGCAGTGCCGCGTACACGTACTCGTCCACGTCGAAGGTGGTGAGCACGATGATGCGCGACCGGGTGCCCTGCTGGCCGGCGAGGATGCGTTCGGCGGCGGTGATGCCGTCGATGCCCGGGAGCCGGATGTCCATGAGGATCACGTCGGGCCGGTGGGCCAGTGCGGCGGCCACCGCGGATTCGCCGTCCGAGGCCTCCGCGACCCCGGTGAACCCGGGTGCGGCGCGCAGCAGTGCGGCGATGCCTCCCCGGATCAGGTCCTGATCGTCGACAACGAGCACGTCCGTCACTGTCGTCCCCCTCATGTCCGGTCACGGCCGGGCGCTACGCGTCCTCCGGGAGCTCCGAGCCGGTCGGAAGGGAGAGGCGGACCTCGAATCCCCCTTCACCCAGAGGCCCGGCGGACAGCCTGCCGCCGCAGATCCTCACCCGTTCCCGCATGCCGATCAACCCGTGTCCGGACCCCGGAGCGGCAATGGCCGGTTTCCCCTCGCCCCCGTCGTCGCGCACCGAGATGGCCAGCCGGTCCGGCAGATAGGCGATCCGTACCTCCACGCGGGCGCAACGGGCGTGTTTCACCACATTGGTGAGGGCTTCCTGGAGCACCCGGTAGGCACACACCTCCAGGCCCGGATCGAGTTTCCGGGGCACACCCGTTGTCCGTATGTCGACGCTCACTCCCGCCGCTCCGACGCGGCGGGCGAGCTCGTCCACCCGGCTGAGTTCCGGCAGCGGGCCGAGCGGTGCGGACGACGGGTCCCCCGCCGGGCCCAGGTCGACCCGGAGCACGGTGAGCAGCCGGCGCAGTTCGCCCAGCGCGTCGCGGCTGGCGCCCGCGATCGTGGTGAGGGCCGACCGGGCGGTGGCGGGGTCCGAGGCGAAGACGTAGTCGGCGAGTCCGGCCTGGACGGAGATCACCGACATGTGGTGGGCGACCACGTCGTGCAGCTCGCGCGCGATGTGGATCCGCTCGTCGACCACCGCGCGCCGGGCCCGTTCGCGCTGCTCGTGGGCGAGCGCCTCCGTGAGCCTGACCAGTTCGAGGTTCTGCAGGGCGACCTGGCGCCGTCCGCGGCCGAAGACCAGGCAGACGACGGGGACGATCACCGCCTGTGCGAGGACCAGCAGCGGGCTGAGGCCGCCCGCGAACCCGCTGAACAGGACGGTCGCCGCGGCGAGGCCGGCGCCGGGCGCCGACACCCGCAGCGGGCACCTGGACGCGGCGTTGACCAGGGCGACGGGGATCGCCCACCAGTTCAGCGAGGGCTGGTAGCCGGCGGCGAGGTAGAGCGAGTACCCGAGGCAGCAGACGGCCAGCGCCGTCATCGGCCGCGCCCGCCGGACGATCAGCGGCAGCGCCGTGAGGCAGGTGAGCAGGTACGCCGGGACGTCGAACGGCGCCCAGTCGGCGTGGGGGTACTCCTCCCCCGCGACGCACCCGCCCACCGCGAGGACGACGGGGAGCGCGCTGTCGAGGAGGGCTTGCCGCAGGCGTGACCGGGTGCTCATCGCTGGAAGGTATGCGGATCCGGCGGGGGCGTCGTCCACCGTGGGGTTGATCCCGGCGGGGGCGGCGGGGCGGACCGGTGACGTCAACCCGGGGGTGTGCCCCGGACGTCAACCGCCGGGTTGAGGCGGGCCCGGACGTCAACTCCTCGGCTGACGGCGGGCGTCGCGAAGCTCAAACCGTCAGCGGACGTCCGGGCGGGGGGCCCGCTCCTAGCCTTCTCACCGTCAAGTCCGGCGGCCACCGGGGCCGAAGGTCCCGGTCCCCTTCCCGAGGAGCCACGAGTGAGGCCGATTTCCGCTGTCCGAATACCGTTCCTGGCCTCCGGGGGTGCGACGGCGGCCCTGCTGGTCACCATGCTGGGCGCGCACGACGCGAACGCGGCCGACCCGGTCCGCGTGGAGCAGTCCAACCTGGCGGGGCTGGGCTACCTGGCCGCGGACCGGGTGGACGGGGTCGACGGCCCCGCGACGCGGTCCGCGCTGCGGGACTTCCAGGGCTACAACGGCCTCGACGCGGACGGCAAGTACGGCGCCCGAAGCGAACTCGCCCTGCACCGGCAGGTCGAGGCCGTGCAGGCCAGGGCGGGGGTCGCGGCCGACGGGGTCTTCGGGGCCGGCACCAGGTCGGCCGTCAAGCGGTGGCAGAGCTCCCACGGGCTCGGCGCCGACGGGACCGCGGGGCCGGCGACGATGTCCGCGATGGGGGTGGCCCGCACCGTCAGGATCGCGGCGCAGAAGCAGTTCGGCGCGCACGGCTGGACCGTGGCGGCGCAGTTCGGCTGCCTGAACGACCTCTGGAACGGCGAGAGCGGCTGGCGGGTGTACGCCACCAATCCGAGCAGCGGTGCGTACGGGATCCCGCAGGCGCTGCCGGCCACCAAGATGGCGAGCGCCGGCGCCGACTGGAAGACCAATCCGGCCACCCAGATCAAGTGGGGCCTGAAGTACATCGACGACCGGTACGGGACGCCCTGCAACGCGTACAAGGCCTGGAAGTCCCGCTCACCGCACTGGTACTAGCCCTTCCGCCCTTCCGCACGAACCCCGACCACACCATCCGAGGAGTACTCCATGCGCACCCTGCACCGCTTCGCCGTGACCGCGGGCGCCATCGGCGCGGCCACCGTACTGGCCCTGCCCGGCAACGCGTTCGCCGTCTCCAAGCTCTCCCAGTCCCAGGCGGCCTCCCAGCTGCGGGCGGCCGGCGTCACCTGGTCCTCCAGCGGCAACTGCACGGACCGGCAGAACCCCACCTGCACTTCCTTCGAGCAGATCAACCAGGCCTCCGTCACCGGGCTCAAGACCCTCAAGAGCGCGAGCAGGTGCGCGATCAACGTCACCGGAGCCACGGAGGTCGGCCACGACCGCACCTTCCGGTACAGCCACGAGAAGGGCTACAAGGTGGACATCGGCACTCCGAACGACTGCCTGAAGAACTACATCGAGCGCAGCTTCACCCGCCTCGCCCCCAGGGGCACCTACCCCCGCTACCGGTCCTCGGCGGGCAACGTCTACACCTGGGAGAAGAACAAGAACCACTGGGACATCACCTTCTGCGGCGGCGTCGCGGCCTGCACGGCCGAGGCCAGCCGGTGACCGCGATGCGCTGGTCCCGAACCTCCCGGAGGGCGGCCGCGCTCGTCGTCCCGGCCGCCGTCCTGATGGCGCTGGCCGGGCCCGCCCAGGAGTCCCTCGCCTACGGGCGCGCCCAGTACCCCGCGCAGTCCGCGGGCAACCGGGGCACCGACGTCCTGGCCCTCCAGCGGCTGCTCGCCGCCAAGGGGCAGTCCGCCCCGGCCGACGGGGTGTTCGGGGCGTCGACCACGGCGGCCGTCAAGCGCTTCCAGGCTTCGCACAAGCTCGCCGCCGACGGCATCGTCGGCGCCGCCACCTGGGCGGCGCTGGCCCCCACGCTGAGGGAGGGCGCCTCGGGGCCCGCCGTGTCCGCCCTGCAGAGCGAGCTCAACGCCAAGGCCGGGGCCGGCCTCGGCGTGGACGGGAAGTTCGGGGACGGGACCAAGGCGGCGGTGCGCAGGTTCCAGACCGCGGCGGGGCTGACCGCCGACGGCGTCGTGGGCCCGGCTACCTGGAAGAACCTGCTCTGGCACTACGAGCGCGTCACCTTCTCCGGGAACAACCTGTGCGACCAGAACCCGGACGGGAACAAGACGGCGAACTGGGGCACGGCCGCGGCCGTCGCCCAGCTGGAGGCCGCCGGACGCGCCTTCGCCTCCGCCGGCCGCGGCCGGGTCCCGGTGGGCGACCTCGGGCTGGAACTGGGCGGGAACATCCCCGGCCACGCCAGCCACGAGCAGGGCCTGGACGCGGACCTGTGGCCCGTCCGCGACGACGGCGCGCAGTGCACCGCCGCCCGGATCACGTGGAAGTCCGCCGCCTACGACCGGGCGGCCACCCGCCGCCTCGTCCAGGAGATCCGCCGGGCCGCGCCCGGGCACGTCAAGACCGTCTTCTTCAACGACCCCCAGCTGATCTCCGAGGGCCTGACCACCTCGTGGGCCGGCCACGACAACCACCTGCACGTGCGCTACTGCGAGCCCGCCCACCCCAGCGCCGCCTACCGGTGCTGACCGCGACCTTCCGGAGGAGAACACCGTCGTGAACACCATCCGCACCACCGCCTTCGCCACGGCCGGCATCGCCGCCGCCGCGGGCCTGCTGGCCCTCGCCGCGGCTCCGGCCTCGGCGGCCGCGCCCCACGGCTGCGCCTCGGGGTCCGTCTGCTTCTACCTGAAGAAGACGGACTACGACGCCAACCGCCCCACCGCGACGTACCGGGACGTCACCAGCGGCTTCGTGACCCTGGGGGCCCGCGGCAAGGGGGCGAAGGCCGTCGTCAACAACCGCGGCAGCCTGGTACGGATCCGCTTCCTCGACGGCGGGAGGTCGTACACCACCTGCATCGGCCCCCGGAAGACCTGGGCCCCGGTGCAGCCCGGGTTCACACTGACCGCCGTGAGGCTGGAGAGCGCCCCGGCCTGCCGGAACAGCCCCTGAGGGCCGGGCCGCGCAGGACGGGGAACCAGGGCGCCCGGGGCCGGGCCGGTGCGGGTGTCGGGGGCACCCGCACCACCGGGCCCGGGCGCCCGCCGCGTCCCGGGAGCGGTTCCGGAGCGGTCACGGCCCGCCGACCCTACGATGGGCCGTATGGCACAGGCCGTGGAGAGCGCGCGGACCGTCATCCTGACCGTGGACGACGACCCGGGCGTCTCCCGCGCCATCGCCCGTGACCTGCGGCGCCACTACGGCGGCGGGTACCGGATCGTGCGCGCCGAGTCCGGCGAGTCCGCGCTGGAGGCGCTGCGCGAGCTGAAGCTGCGCGGCGACCTGGTGGCCGTGATCCTCGCCGACTACCGCATGCCGCGGATGAACGGCATCGAGTTCCTCGAACAGGCCCTGAACGTGTACCCGGGCGCGCGGCGCGTGCTGCTGACCGCGTACGCGGACACGAACGCGGCGATCGACGCGATCAACGTGGTCGACCTCGACCACTACCTCCTCAAGCCCTGGGACCCGCCGGAGGAGAAGCTCTACCCGGTCCTGGACGACCTGCTCACGGCCTGGCGCTCCAGCGACCACCGGCCCGTGCCCGCCACCAAGGTGGTCGGGCACCGCTGGTCGGCGCCGTCCTCGCGGGTGCGGGAGTTCCTGGCCCGCAACCAGGTGCCGTACCGCTGGTACTCCTCCGACGAGCCCGAGGGCCGGCGGCTGCTGGAGGCGGCCGGGGCCGACGGGCAGCGCCTGCCGCTGGTGGTCACCCCGGAGGGCAAGGCGCTGATCGAGCCGGAGACGGCCGAGCTGGCGGCCCACGTGGGGCTGGCCACCACCCCGGCGGCCGAGTTCTACGACCTGGTGGTCGTCGGGGGCGGCCCCGCCGGGCTCGGCGCCGCGGTGTACGGGGCCTCCGAGGGGCTGCGTACCGTGCTGGTCGAGCGGTCGGCGACCGGCGGGCAGGCCGGCCAGAGCTCCCGCATCGAGAACTACCTCGGCTTCCCCGACGGCGTCTCGGGCGCCCAGCTGACGGAGCGCGCCCGCCGCCAGGCCGCCCGCTTCGGCGCCGAGATCCTCACGGCCCGCGAGGTCACGGGCCTGGAGGTCCGGGGGCCGGCCCGGGTGGTCCGCTTCTCCGACGGTTCGGCGGTCGCCGCGCACAGCGTGATCCTGGCGACCGGGGTCTCGTACCGGCAGCTGGGGGCACCCGGCTGCGAGGAGCTGACCGGGCGGGGGGTGTACTACGGCTCCTCCCTCACGGAGGCGGCCTCCTGCGCGGGGCAGGACGTGTACGTCGTGGGCGGCGCGAACTCGGCCGGGCAGGCGGCGGTGTACCTGGCGCGGGGCGCGAAGTCGGTGACGCTGCTGGTGCGCGGGGAGTCGCTGACGGCGTCGATGTCGCACTACCTGGTCCAGCAGATCGAGGAGGCCCCGAACATCACGGTGCGCACCCGGACCGTCGTCGAGGCGGCGCAGGGTGACGACCACCTGGAGCGGCTGGTGCTGCGGGACGTGGACGGCGGCGCGACGGAACTCGTCGACGCCCAGTACGTGTTCGTGTTCATCGGCGCGGCCCCGCTGACCGACTGGCTGGGCGGCACGGTGCTGCGCGACGGGCACGGCTTCATCCTGGCGGGACCGGACCTCACGGCGGACGGCCGGCCGCCGGAGGGGTGGGAGCCGGACCGGCTGCCGTACCACCTGGAGACCAGCGTTCCCGGCGTGTTCGTGGCGGGCGACGCCCGCGCCGAGTCGGCCAAGCGCGTCGCGTCCGCCGTCGGAGAGGGAGCCATGGCCGTCATGCTCGTCCACCGGTACCTGGAGCAGTCGTGAACGGGCGGGGCGGCGGCGGGCAGGTCATGCCCTGCGCGCCGCACGAGATCGCGTCGCTGTTCCTGTTCGAGGAGCTGTCCCCGGAGCAGTTGGGGCGGCTGTGCGCCGAGGGGCGGGTGGAGCGCTTCGAGGCGGGTCCGGTGTACGCCGAGGGGGAGCCGGCCACCTGCTTCTACGTGATGATCGAGGGGACCGTGGTCCTGTCTCGGCGGGTCGGCGGCGACGACGTCGAGGTGAGCCGTACCTCGCAGCGCGGGGTGTACTCGGGCGCGATGCAGGCCTATCTGGGCGAGCGGGTGCCGCAGACGTACACGAACTCCATGCGGGTGACGGAGCCGACGCGGTTCTTCGTGCTGCCGGCGCAGTCGTTCGCGGACGTCATGCGGGAGTGGTTCCCGATGGCGGCGCACCTGCTGGAGGGGCTGTTCTTCGGTTCGAAGAACACCCAGCGGGCCATCGGGCAGCGCGAACGCCTGCTGGCGCTCGGTTCGCTGTCCGCCGGGCTCACCCACGAGCTGAACAACCCGGCCGCGGCGGCCGTCCGGGCCACCGCGGCGCTGCGCGAGCGGGTCGGCAAGGTGCGGCACAAGCTGGCGCACATCTCCCAGGGCCGCTATTCGGGCGAGGCGATCGCCGATCTCATCGAGATCCAGGAGCGTACGGTCGAACGGGTCGCGAAGGCCCCGGCGCTGAGCCCGCTGGAGGCCTCCGACCGGGAGGAGGAGCTGGCGGACTGGCTGGAGGACCACGGCCTCCCCGAGGGCTGGCGGGTCGCGCCGGCCTTCGTGCAGGCCGGGCTGGACACGGACTGGCTGGACCAGGTCGCGGCGGCGGTGTCCGGCGACCTGCTGCCGGCGGCGGTCGGCTGGCTCGGCTACACGGTCGAGACCGAGCTGCTGATGGCCGAGATCGAGGACTCCACGGCCCGCATCTCCCACCTCGTCGACGCGGCCAGGCAGTACGCGCAGCTCGACCGGGCCCCGCACCGGGTCGTGGACGTCCACGAGCTCCTGGACAGCACGCTGGTGATGCTGTCCGGCAAGATCGGGCCCGGGGTGCGGGTGGTCAAGGAGTACGACCGCTCGGTGCCGGACGTGCCCGCCTATCCGGCCGAGCTCAACCAGGTGTGGACGAACCTGATCGACAACGCCGTGTCCGCCATCGCGGAGACCGGCGGCGGGGGCACGCTGACGGTCCGCACGGCACGGGAGGGGGACCGGCTGCTCGTGGAGTTCCGCGACACCGGCCCGGGGGTGCCGGCCGAGATCCGCAGCCGCATCTTCGACCCCTTCTTCACCACCAAACCGGTCGGCGAGGGCACCGGGCTCGGCCTGGACATCTCCTGGCGGATCGTGGTCGGCAAGCACCACGGCAGCCTCCAGGTCGAATCCGTCCCCGGCGACACCCGTTTCCAGGTGCTGCTGCCGCTGACGCCGCCGGACACCCCCGAGGAGACCGCATGACCGAGATCGACGGGATCGACCCGGGCGCCGCGCCCTCCGGCACCGGCTGCGTGGAGTGCGAGGAGGTGCACGGCTGGTGGTTCCACCTGCGCCGCTGCGCCCAGTGCGGCCACATCGGCTGCTGCGACTCCTCGCCGGCCCAGCACGCCACCGCCCACTGGAAGGCCACCGGCCATCCCCTGGTGCAGAGCTTCGAGCCGGGCGAGGACTGGTTCTGGAACTACGCCACGAACGCCCTGTTCCAGGGCGGCCCGGCGCTCACCCCGCCGTCCGAGCACCCGCCGACCCAGCCGGCGCCGGGTCCCTCCGAGCGGGTCCCGCAGGACTGGACGAGCCGGCTGCACTCCTGAAGGCGTCCAGCCGCGCCAGCTCCTCGCCGGTCAGCGTGAGCTCGGCCGCCGCGGCCGAGTCGGTGGCCGAGGCCGGGCGGCCGGCTCCCGGTACCGGGATGACGGCCGGGGAGCGGGCGAGCAGCCAGGCCAGGGCGACCTGCTGGGGGCTGACGCCGCGCCCGGCCGCGACGCGGTGGAACGGGGTGCCGGCGGAGGTGGCGCCGGAGGGGCCGTCCAGGGAGCTGCGCGAGATGCCGCCGAGCGGGCTCCAGGGCAGGAAGGCCAGCCCCAGCCGGGTGCTCAGCCGCAGCTGCTCCTCGCTGTCGCGGACGGCCGGCGAGTACTGGTTCTGCACGGAGACGAGTCCGTCGCCGAGGATCCGGTGGGCCTGGAGGATCTGGGCGGAGGTGACGTTGGAGATTCCCGCGGCGCGGATCGTGCCGGCGTCGAGCAGTTCGCGCAGCGCGCCGACGGACTCCGCCCAGGGGACGGCCGGGTCGGGTTTGTGCAGCTGGTAGAGGCCGATGGCGTCGGCGCCCAGGCGCCGGGCGGAGGCTTCGGCGGCGCGTTTGAGGTGTGCGGGGGTGGCGTCGACGGTCCAGCTGCCGTCGCCGGGGCGGCCGCGGCCGCCCTTGGTGGCCACCAGGACGCCCGAGGTGTCGCCTCCGTAGCGGGCCAGGGCGCGGGCGATCAGCCGCTCGTTGTGGCCCTCCTCGCCGGCGTGCCAGTGGTAGCTGTCGGCGGTGTCGATGAGCGTGACGCCGGCGTCGAGGGCGGCGTGGACGGTGGCGACGGCCCGTGCTTCGTCGGGGCGGTTCTCGATGGACAGGGGCATGGCGCCGAGGCCGACGGCGCTGACGGTGGTGCGGCCGATGGTGCGGTAGCGCATGGTGGCTCCGTTCGTTCAGGCGGTGAGGGCTTCGGCGACGGCCCCGGGCAGCCAGTCGGCGGTGCGGGAGAAGCGGAAGCCCAGCTCCTTCGCGCGGGAGTTGCTCATGGAGTAGTGGCGGTCGAAGGAGAACGGGGAGGCGTCCGCGCCCGCCGGGACGGTCCGCAGGACGGGCTCCCGGCCGGCTTGCGCGGCGATGACGGCAAGGAGGCCGTGCACGTCGAGCGGGCCGTCGGAGCAGGCGTTGACGGGGCCGGTGAAGTCGGCCGCGGCCGCCCACAGCAGCAGGTCCGCCAGCTCCTCGTGGTGGATGAAGACCGTGGGCAGCGGCTCGGCGTGCACGGTGATCTCCTCGCCGCGGGCGATGCGGCCGGTGTAGTGCGCCAGCCGGCCGGTGAACTCCAGCGCGCCGCCGCCGAGCACGTGGGCGCTGCGTACGCTCGCGAACGCGAAGCCGGCGGCGCCGGTGAGGACGGCCTCCGCCTGGCGTTTGCCCTCGGCGTAGTGGTCCTCCAGGTAGGCGGGGTCGTGCCAGGGGAGGTCGAGTGCCACCCGCCAGGCGGCCGGGTCGACGGCCGGCTCCGGCACCGGTGTCCCGGCGGGTACGGCCGGGAGGGCGGCCGTGGCGGGGTCGTAGACCTCGATCGTGGAGGTCATGACGTAGCGCCGGGTGCGGCCGGCGAATGCGCGGGCGGCGATGGCGGCCTGCACCGGGGTGTAGCAGACCTGGTCGACCACGACGTCGAAGGTCCGGCCGTCGAGCGCGGCCGTCAGGGCGGCCTCGTCGTTCCGGTCGACGACGAGGTGCTCGACCCCCTCGGGCGGCGGGGTGGAGCCCCTGTTGACCACGGTGACCCGGTGCCCCGCGGCGTGCAGGCGCTCGACCAGGAGCCTTCCGAAGTACCGGCTTCCGCCGATGACGATGATCTTTTGCATGCCCTCATCGTGGAGGCCTATCGTCACCAGCAGAAGTCATGATCTGCTGATCCCGCAGTAAGGAAAACTGTTGATCGACGTACAGCGGCTGCGCGTCCTGCGGGCGGTGGCGGAGCACGGCAGCTTCAACCGGGCGGCCACGGCCCTGCGCCTCACCCCCTCCGCCGTCTCCCAGCAGATCGCCGCGCTGGAGCGGGGCATCGGCGCGCAGGTCGTCGACCGCAGCACGCGCGGCGTCACCCTCACCCGGGCCGGCCGGATCATGGTCGGCGCCGCCGAGACCGTCGCGGCCGAGCTCGAACACGCGCGGCAGCAGGTCGACCGGCTCGGCACGGGCCTCACCCGGCTCACCGTGGCCACGTTCACCAGCGGGGGCAGGCTGCTGCTGCCCGCCGCCCTCGCCCGGCTGGCGGCGGAGCATCCCCGTACGGTGATCCACATCAGGGAGGGCGAACCCGAGGACACCCTGCCGCTGGTCCGCCAGGGCGCCGTGGACCTCGCCCTCGCCTACCGCTTCGACGGCCCGCTGCCCGGCGGGCCCGGGGCCGGCTCCGGCCTGGAGTGGACCCCGCTCATGGAGGACCCGCTGTACGTGGTCCTGCCGCGGGAGCACCGGTTCGCCGGGCGCGACGCCCTGGACCTCTCCGAGCTGGCGGGCGAACCCTGGGTGCTCGGCTGCCTGCGCACCGAGGCGTACCTGCGCCGGTACGCCGGGATCGCCGGCTTCGATCCCGAGGTGCGCGGGACCACCACCGACTACTTCTTCGCGCGCTCGCTCGTGGCCGCGGGTCTGGGGATCTCCCTGATCCCGTCCATCGCGCTCGGCCCGGAGGTCCCGGGCCTGTGCGCGGTCCCGGTCGCGGCGCCGGGCCCGGTCCGCCACATCGGGGCCGCCGTGCTCGGCCGCGGCGGCCGGCCCCGCGTCGCGGCCCTCGTCCGGGCCCTGTGCGAGGAGGCCGCGCGGCACGGGGGGCGCTGACGCGCCCGCGGTCCCGCTACCGCGTGTACCGGCGGATGCGGTAGCGCAGCCCGGACGTCGAGGCGTGCCAGGCGTCGTCCGCGCCCGCGGTCCATTCCGGGCCGGGCACGGGGGCGTGGGTGTCGCCGTCCACCGACGCGTCGATCTCGGTCACCGAGAGCACCGTGGCGTGCTCCAGGGCGGCCCGGTAGATCTCGCCGCCGCCGATCACCCACGTCTCGTCGGCACCGGCCGCCAGCTCCAGGGCCTCGGCGACCGAGCCGGCGCGCAGCGCGCCCTCGGCCTGCCAGTGCGGGTCTCGGGTGACGACGATGTTGCGCCGGCCGGCGAGCGGGCGGAAGCGCGGGGGCAGCGAGTCCCAGGTCTTGCGGCCCATCACCACGGGGTGGCCGAGGGTGGTGGCCTTGAAGTGCGCCATGTCCTCGGGCAGCCGCCACGGAATGGTGTTGCCGGCGCCGATGACGCCGTCGAGGGTCTGCGCCCAGATCAGTCCGACGGTCATACCGCCACCGGTGCCTTGATGGCGGGGTGGTGCCGGTAGTCGAGCACCTCCACGTCGGAGTAGGCGTAGTCGAAGATCGAGTCGGCCTTGCGCAGGCGCAGTCCGGGGAAGTCGTACGGGGTGCGCGAGAGCTGCTCGGTCACCTGCTCGACGTGGTTGTCGTAGATGTGGCAGTCGCCGCCGGTCCAGATGAAGTCGCCCGGTTCGAGGCCAGTCTGCTGGGCCACCATGTGGGTGAGCAGGGCGTAGCTGGCGATGTTGAACGGCACGCCGAGGAACAGGTCCGCGCTGCGCTGGTACAGCTGGCAGGAGAGCTTGCCGTCGGCCACGTAGAACTGGAAGAAGGCGTGGCAGGGGGCGAGCGCCATCCGGTCCAGCTCGGAGACGTTCCAGGCGGAGACGATCATCCGGCGGGAGTCCGGGTCGCGCCGCAGCGTGTCGAGCACCTCGGTGATCTGGTCCACGTGCCGGCCGTCGGGGGTGGGCCAGGACCGCCACTGCACGCCGTAGACCGGTCCGAGCTCGCCGTCGGCGTCGGCCCACTCGTCCCAGATGGTGACGCCGTGCTCCTGGAGCCAGCCGACGTTCGAGTCGCCGCGGAGGAACCACAGCAGCTCGTACACGATCGACTTCAGGTGCACCTTCTTGGTGGTGACCAGGGGAAACCCCTGGGAGAGGTCGTAACGCAGCTGGTGCCCGAACACGCTTCGGGTGCCGGTGCCCGTCCGGTCGGCCTTCGCCGTCCCGGAGGTGAGCACATGCCGCAACAGGTCTTCGTACTGGGTGTCCGCCACAACCGTCGAGTCTACGAGTCCGCGGGCGGTGCCTCGACCAGGACGCCGGGCGGCAGGTCAGCGGCGCTGCCACTCCTCGGCCAGCAGGCGGTAGGAGCGGACCCGGTCCGCGTGGTCGTGCGTGACGGTGGTGATCAGCAGTTCGTCCGCTCCCGTGGCCTCCTGGAGCCGTTCCAGGTGGTCGGCGACGGTCCGCGGCGAGCCGGTGAACTGGGTGTCGACCCGGTCCGCGACGAGTTCCCGGTCGGCCTCGGTCCAGGGCAGGGCGCGCGCCTCGGCGGGCGTGGGGAAGGGGATGGCTCCCTCGGCGGTGCGGATGCTGCGCACCCAGGGCGCGTATCCGGCGGCCAGTTCGCGGGCGATCGCGTCGTCCTCGGCGACCACGACGTCGGCGGACACCGTCAGGTACGGGCGGTCCAGCTCGGCCGACGGCTTGAAGGCCGCCCGGTAGCCCTCCGCCGCCTCCAGCACGGTGGCGGGGCTGACGTGGTAGTTGGCCGCGAACCTCAGCCCGTTGCGGCCGGCGGTCTCCGCGCTGACCCCGCCGCTGCTCCCCAGGATCCACACCTGTACGTCCGCCCCCTCCCCCGGGACGGCGTGCGCCTCCACGCCCTCCGGGGAGCGGTAGTCGCCCCGCAGCAGCGCGAGGACGTCGTCGACCTGCTCGGCGTACTCCTGCGGCCGGGCGCCGGGCAGGTTCAGCAGCCGCTGCTGGAGGGCGACCCTCGGGTGGCCCAGCAGGTGCGCGAAGGAGAAGCGAGGCGGGATGCGCAGCCCGTTCGGCGTCCACCCCTCGAAGGGCTCGGGTGCCGCGGGGACGCGCTGCGGCGGCCGGCCGGCGGAGCGGCCCAGTCCCAGGTCCAGGCGGCCGGGGTGCAGTGCGTCGATCAGGCCGAACTCCTCGACGGTGGAGAGGGCGGTGCGGTGCCCGAGCTGCACGGCTCCGGAGCCGAGGCGGATGGTCGTGGTCGCGGAGGCGGTGAGCGCGAGGAGGACCGCCGGCGAGGTCCCGGCGACCCCCGGGTTGAGGTGGTGCTCGGCGAACCAGTAGCGGGCGTAGCCGAAGGCCTCCGTCTGCCGGGCGAGGTCGATGCTGTGGTGCAGGGCCTCGGCCGCGGTGGAGCCGGACGGGACGGGGACGAGGTCGAGGACGCCGAGGGGGATGCCGGACATGCCGGGCTCCTTACAGGTCGGGGTGGGCGGGGGCGGGCACGGAGAGCCCGAGGTGGTCGCGCAGGGTGGTTCCCTCGTACTCGGTGCGGAAGACGCCGCGCTCCTGGAGCAGGGGGACGACGGTGTCGGCGAAGGCGTCGAGGCCGCCGGGGGTGATGTGGGGGACGAGGATGAACCCGTCGGCGGCGTCCGCCTGCACCAGGTCGTCGATCGCCCGGGCGACGGTGGCGGCGGAGCCGACGAAGGTCTGGCGGGCGGTGGTCTCGATGACGAGTTCGCGGATCGAGAGGTTCTTGGCGCGGGCGAGCTCGCGCCACTGCCGGGCGGTCCCGATCGGGTCGCGGAACTGGCGGACGCTGGCCCGGCCGAGGGCGATGGTGTTCTCACCGGGGTCGGGGTCGACGTCGGGCAGCGGCCCGTCGGGGTCGTAGGCGGACAGGTCGCGGTTCCAGACGTGCTCCAGGTACTTGATCGCGGTCTGTCCGCTGACCTGGAGGCGCCGCACCTCGTGCGCGGTCTCGTGTGCCTCGGCGTCGGTGTCGCCGAGTACGAAGGTGGCCGCGGGCAGGATCTTCAGCTGGCCGGGCGTGCGCCCGTACCGGGGGAGGCGGCGTTTGACGTCCGCGTAGAAGGCGCGCCCCGCGTCGAGCGTGCCGTACCGGCCGAAGATCGCGTCGGCGCGGGCGGCGGCGAACTCGCGGCCCTCGTCGGAGTCGCCCGCCTGGAAGAACACGGGCCGGCCCTGCGGGCTGCGCGGCACGTTGAAGTGGCCCTCGATGTCGAAGTGCGGTCCGCGGTGGGTGAAGGCGCCCGCCCGGGCGTCCCGCAGGAAGGTGCCCGAGTCCGGGTCGGCGACGATCTCGGTGCCGTCCCAGGAGTCGAACAGCCCGGTCGCGGCGGCCAGGAACTCCTTGGCGCGGGAGTAGCGCTCCTCGCGGGGCAGGAACCCTCCGCGCCGGAAGTTCTCCCCGGTGAAGGCGTCCCAGGAGGTCACCACGTTCCAGGCGGCGCGTCCGGCGGACAGGTGGTCGAGGGTGGCGAACTGCCGGGCCACCTCGTAGGGCTCGTTGAAGGTGGAGTTGATGGTCCCGGTCAGGCCGAGGCGTTCGGTGACGGCGGCGAGCGCGGCGAGCACGGTGAAGGTGTCGGGCCGGCCGACGACGTCCAGGTCGTAGATCTGCCCGCCCTGTTCGCGCAGTCGCAGTCCCTCGGCGAGGAAGAGGAAGTCGAACTTCGCACGCTCGGCCGTGCGGGCGAAGTGGACGAAGGAGTCGAAGTCGATGTGGCTGCCGGCCGCCGGGTCGCTCCACACGGTGGTGTTGTTGACGCCGGGGAAGTGGGCCGCGAGGTGGATCTGCTTGAGCGGCTTGGTGCTCATGGTGGTCCTTCCGGGTCCGGATCAGGCGGCGGGGCGGGCGGCGTACCGGCCGGCCGGGCGTTCCAGGCCCAGCAGTCCGCGCAGGGTGGCCGCCTCGTACGCGCGGCGGAAGACCCCGCGCCGCTGGAGCTCGGGCACCAGGGCCCGGGTGATCGCGGGCAGGTCGTGGGAGATGCCGCCGGGCCGCAGCCGGAAGCCCGTCAGGCCGGCCGTCCGCCAGTCCTGGAGCAGGTCCGCCAGCTGTGCCGGGGTCCCGGTGAAGACGGCCTCACCGTCGCCGTACGGGGTGCCCGCGAGGGCGTCGAGGCGTTCCTTGCGGGCGCCGGCCGTAGGGGCGTCCTCGTCCAGGAAGACGGTGAGGTCCCCGAAGAGGTGCAGGGGCTCCGCCGCGGGTCCGGCGGCCTCCCGGGCCCGCCGGACCTCCGCGACCGCGGCGCGCACGCCGTCGGTGTCGTGCGCGGGGACGTGGCCCACGTCCGCGGAACGGGCGATGAGGCCGTACGCCGCGGCGGCGGCGCCCGCGGCGGCGACCACCGGCTGTCCCTGGGGCGGGCGGGGGGTGATCGAGGGTCCCCGCACGCTGAAGTGGCGGCCCTCGAAGTCGATGTGGTGCAGCCTGTCGCGGTCGACGAAGCGGCCGGTGGCCACGTCCCGGATCTCGGCGTCGTCGTCCCAGCTGTCCCAGAGCCGCCGGACCGCCTCGACGTGGTCGGCGGCTTCGCCGTAGGCCTCCGCCTCGGGCAGGGCGGCCGCGCGCCGTCCGAAGTGCCGCAGTTCGTGGGCCGGTTGCGACACCTGGACGGCCAGGCCCGCACGGCCACGGCTGACGTGGTCGAGGGTGGCGATGGCCTTGGATATGTGGAAGGGCTCGGTGTGGGTGGCGGTCACGGCCGGGACGAGTCCGATGTTCCGGGTCAGCGGTGCGACGCGGGCGGCGGTGAGCACCGCGTCCAGCCGGCCGCGGACCTGGTCCGTACGTCCGTCGGGCCCGTCCGGGGAGGACGACTGGAGGGTGAGGGCGTCGTCGAAGGAGACGAAGTCGAGCAGTCCGGCTTCGGCCTCGGCCACGAGGTCGGCCCAGTAGCGGGCCGTGAGGAGTTCGCCGGGCCGGGCACCCGGTTCGCGCCAGGCGGCCGGATGCCGGCCGGCGCCGTCGAGCGCGACGGCGAGGTGCAGCGGTTCGGAAGCCGCCGATGGGGATGCGGATGCGGGCACGTCGAATTACGCCTTTCCGGTAGCGGCTTTCCGGTCGGCCGCGCGGAGGTGGCCGATTCCTGTCGGGATATCCGCCGAAAACGCTATGTCCGGCCGTTGCGCCATACAATGACCGCCCTGTTAAGGGAAGTTGGCAGTCGTGTTGCCGGCGCGCGACCCCGTCCGGGCGGGTACGGCCGCTCCGTCAATCGACGGCCGCAGCAGGCTTCTTGCCTGCGATGTCTTTCATCGCGAGACCGGCTTGTCCACGATCCGGTCGCGGTCTTGCCGGGACGGCGCTTCCGGGCAAGTATTCCTATCAATCCGATGGGAAAAGTGGGGATCTGGCGCCGCCCGGCTTCCACCCCTCGTGCGCGCCCAGGCCTCCCGGCCACCGGCCGGCGCCACCGACAACGTCCCGGAGCAGCCGACATGACCACCGCCCTCCCTCCCGGCAACACCCCACGCCCCTCCCCCGCGCGGTGCCGCGGCGTCCGGGTCTGTCGGTGACGCCGGTGCCGACCACCCCGAACACCACGAACACCACGGGCCAGCCGTCCGACGCCGCACGGCGCCGCGCACTCCTGCGCACCGCCCGCGACGTGGCGGAGGACCTGGCCGCCGACTCCGTGACCCGTGAGCAGGCGGGCAGGCCGCCGGTCGACGAGACCGCCCGGCTGCGCGAGGCGGGGCTGCTCGCCGCGCTCACCCCGCCCCGGCCGGGGCGCGGCGCGGACTGGCGGACCGGATGCGCCGTCATACGGGAGATCGGCGCGGCGGACAGCTCGCTCGGCGAGGTGCTCGCCCGCCACTACGTGCACACGTGGGGCGGACGCTTCTACGCGGCCGACCACCGCGCCACCGCCCTCGAAGAGGAGTCGGCGCGCGAGCAGTGGCTGTGGACCGGCGCGGTGCGCGCTCCCGCGCCGGGCGGCGAAGCCGACCGGCCGGACCTGACGCTGCGGCCGCGCAGCCCGGGGTACGTGCTGAGCGGGCGCCGCCCCGTGGACACGGCGGTGGCCGCCGCCGACCAGATCGCGGTGGACGCCGTGTGCGCCGTGACGGGGGACGTCCTGGTCGTGCGGATCCCGCCCGGCGCGCGGGGCGTGACCCTCGAACCCGCCCACGACCGCCTCGGCCAGCGCGTCGCGGGCGCGGGCGCCGTCGTGTTCGACCGCGTCGCGGTCCCGCCCGGGCAGGTGCTGGGCCGCCGGCCGCACGACGAGGAGTCGACCCCGCCGTTCACCGCGCTCGCCGAGCCCGCGCTCCGGCTCGCCCTCTGCCACGTCGGCCTCGGCATCGCCGAGGGCGCCCTCACCGAGGCGCGCGACCTCAGCAGGGGCGGCCGCGCGCACCGGCTGCCCGGCGAGGACCCGGACCTCTTCCTCGCCTACGGGGAGCTCGCCTCCGCCGCCCAGACCGCCACCGCGGTGGTCGACCGGGCCACGGAGGTGATGGCGCAGGCCCTCGACGCCGGCGAGCAGCTCGACGCCGAGGATCCCGCGGGGGTCGCCGCCCTGGTCGCGACCGCCGAGACGGTGACGTCGCAGGCCGCCCTGCACATCACCGCCAGGGTGCTGGAATTCGCCGACGCCCCGGGCCTGGACCGGTTCTGGCGCAACGCCCGCGTCCTGACGGCCCACCGCCCCGTCGCGCACCGGCTGCGCTCGATCGGCGAGCACTACCTCAACGGCTCCCACCGCGCGGTGGCGGCGGCCTTCCGCTGACGCGGGGCCCGCGCGCTACGACGGCCGGAGCCGTACGGGATAATGTCCGCATGCGGATCTCAGCCAGGGCGGACTATGCGGTACGGGCCGCGCTGCAGCTTGCCGCGTCGCAGGACGACGGGCCGCTCAAGGCCGAGGCCATCGCCGACGCCCAGGACATCCCGCACAAGTTCCTCGAAGGCATCCTGAACGACATGCGCCGGGGCGGCCTCGTGCTCAGCCAGCGCGGTGGCAACGGCGGCTACCGGCTGGCCAGGCCGGCCCGGTCCATCAGCATCGCGGACGTCATCCGCGTGGTGGACGGACCGCTCGTCTCGGTCCGCGGGGTCCGCCCGCCCGACCTCTCCTACACCGGCCCCGCCCAGTCGCTGCTCCCCCTGTGGATCGCGCTGCGGGCCAACGTGCGCGAGATCCTCGACGGCGTCTCGATCGCCGACGTCGCGTCCTCGGAGCTGCCCGCCTCGGTGTCCGCGCTGACGCAGGCCCCCGGCGCCTGGACCAATCCCTAGCCACTGACCTGCGATTTCTCGCAGCACGAGACGGCGGCGTCCATCATCTGGTCAACCTCTTGGGGCGGGTGCCCCGGTCTGCCAAGATGCCTACCAACCAGGTGGGAAAACTAGGGATCCGGGGGGAGGACGGCCGTGCGCACACTGCACCACGTACACCGGACGCCGTCGCTGATCTCCCGCCGGCACATCGATCTGGTCCGCACGTCCAGCGCCATCTGTCAGCCTGCCTGACCGCCCTCACCGCCCCCACCGGGCCCGACCCGGCGGCCGGGCACAGCCGGTGCCGTGCCGCCCGCTCTTCACGCCGGCCGGACCCCGATTCCCGGGGCCGCCCGACGGCCCACCGTTCCCCAGCCTGCGACCGTGATCCGGCCACCGACCGCCGCGCGCGGGTGCCGTGTGTACCGGTGGCTTTGAGACGCCTGTCTCAGCTCTTGAACCCATCCCGTGAAAGGACACCTCCGTGTCTGCCGCAAGATCGCTCACCGCCCTGCGCGCCATCGCCGCCACCGCCGCGCTCCCCCTGCTGCTCACCGCTTGCGGCTACGGCTCCGAGGCCGAGAAGAAGGACGAGAAGCCGGCCGGCGCCACGGCTTCCGGGGGCGGTCAGAAGCTGTCCGCGTCCGAGGTCCGCATCGGGTACTTCCCGAACCTGACCCACGCCACCGCCCTGGTCGGCCTCCAGGAAGGCCTGATCGAGAAGGAACTGGGCGGCACCAAGGTCAAGCCGCAGTCCTTCAACGCCGGCCCCTCCGAGATCGAGGCCCTCAACGGCGGCTCCCTCGACATCGGCTTCATCGGCCCCTCGCCGTCCATCAACGGCTACGTCAAGTCCAAGGGCTCCAACCTGCGGATCATCTCCGGCTCCGCATCCGGCGGCGTCAAGCTCGTCGTGAACCCGGACAAGATCAAGACCCTCGACGACCTCAAGGGCAAGAAGATCGCCACCCCGCAGAAGGGGAACACGCAGGACGTCGCGTTCCTCAACTGGATCTCCGAGAAGGGCTGGACGGTCGACCCCGAGTCCGGCAAGGGCGACGTCTCCGTCGTCCGCACCGACAACAAGGTCACCCCCGACGCCTTCAAGCAGGGCTCCATCGACGGCGCCTGGGTCCCCGAGCCCACCGCCTCCAAGCTCGTCTCCGACGGCGGCTCCGTCCTCCTCGACGAGACCGCCCTGTGGCCCGACAAGAAGTTCGTCATCACGAACATCATCGTGTCCCAGAAGTTCCTCAAGGAGCACCCGGACGTCGTCGAGGCCGTCCTCAAGGGCACCGTCAAGACCAACGAGTGGATCAACGCCAACCCGGACAAGGCGAAGGCCTCCGCCAACGCCAAGCTCAAGGCCGAGAGCGGCAAGGAGCTCGAAGCCAAGGTCCTCGACCCGGCCTGGCAGTCCATCCTCGTCACCGACGACCCGCTCGCGAGCACGCTGAAGACCGAGTCGGACTGGGCCGTCAAGGCCAAGCTCCTGGAGAAGCCCGACCTGGCCGGCATCTACGACCTGACGCTCCTGAACAAGGTCCTCAAGGCCGCCGGCAAGCCCGAGGTCTCCGACGCCGGCCTCGGCGCCAAGTAGGTCCCCGGCACACCGCGTACGACGGCACCGGCTCCACCGAGGCAACGGCCTCCCGGGGCCGGTGCCGTCGTGCGTGGCCGCGGCAGGTGCGCGGACCGGACGGCGGCCTTGACACCCGCCCGCACGCGCACCGACACTCCAGAACGGCGAATCCTGGTGAACCGGTAGGGAATCATGGGCTGTTCAGCGCTGGACCGCGGCACCGACGGCGTCCGCGCCGCCGCGCCCGCGCTCCCGCTGCTCACCTCCCGCCGCCACATCGACCTCCTGCGCGTGTGCAGTGCGGCGAATCCCCCGCACCCCGGCGGCCCCGCGCCCGCCCTCCGCTGACCCGCGCCCACCCACCCCCAGGGTCCCGGCCGCGCCGCATCCGGCGCCGGCCGTCGCAGTCGTCGTCGCATGCCCCGTGCCCGAGCACTCCCAGGGAGAAGCATGTCCACCACTCGCCCGACAGCCGGCCCGTCCTTCCGGAGCAGGATCGGCCGTGACGCGCGCAGCGGCTACCCCGCCGTCCCCCACCGCTACCGCCTCCACCTCTCCCCGTCCGGTCCGTCCTGTCTGCGCATCGCGGTCACGCACAGCCTGCTCGGCCTGCGGGACGCCCTCCCGATGACGCTGCTCCCCGCCGTGCCCGACGCACCCGACGGCGGCCACCTGGCACTGCGCCCGCTCTACCAGGCCAGCTCCCACCGGTACCCCGGACCGGCCGTGGCACCCGTACTCGCCGACTGCTGGACCGGACGGATCGTCAGCACGCACGCCCCGGACATCCTGCAGGACATGGGCCGGCTCTTCGACACCGGCGGCCGGCACCTGTACCCGGCCGGCACCGACGACCGGATCGAGGCCGTGGGACGCCTCTGCGAGCAGGGCATCAACGCGGCGGCGCAGCACGCCGGCCAGTCGGGCACCGACCCGTCGGCGCGGGACACCGCGCTCACCACCCTGCTGCGCG
Organism: Streptomyces sp. NPDC044002; assembly: GCF_056434525.1. NCBI lineage: Bacteria > Bacillati > Actinomycetota > Actinomycetes > Kitasatosporales > Streptomycetaceae > Streptomyces > Streptomyces sp. NPDC044002. The sequence goes on along the minus strand of NZ_JBWKEZ010000010.1, from coordinate 76,315 downwards.
CGCTGGGCGCCCTGGAGCGCCGCCTCTCCTGCGCCGAGTACCTGCTCGGTACCGAACTCACCGCCGCCGACGTGCAGTTGTGGGTGACGCTGGTACAGCTGGACACCGTTCACCGCTGGCACCTGGACGCGGCCGCGGTGTACCGCCTCACCGACCACCCGTACGTGTGGGCGTACGCGCGGCGCCTGGCGGCACACCCCGCCTTCGCGCCCCACCTCGACCTGGACGGCATCGCCCTGCGCCACCACGCGCAGTGCCGCGGCACGGAGGCCGCCGGCGCGGCGGTGCGCATCGTGGACTGGGCGGGCGACGTACCGGCCGCCACGACCGCCCTCGGCACCGGCCTGACCGGCAGCTGACGGTCCCGCGCACGAGATCCCGGTCCGCGGGAACTCCCGCCCCCGGCCGCCCGACTACCCGTACGTGAGCGGCGAACACCCGTCGCTCCACGCGGGGCGGAACGACGGGAAGGTACGGGATGGGCGGCCTGGACGTGCGCATGAGGGCGGTGGCCTGCCGGCACGGCCGGGTGGAGGCGGTCTCGGACGTGGATCTGGACATCGCCGCCGGTGAGCGCGTGGCGCTGACCGGGACCAACGGCTCGGGCAAGACCACCCTGCTGCGCGCGGTGCTCGGGCTGCACCGCCGGACGAGCGGCTCCATCGCGGTCGGCGGCCGGGAGACCGGCTCCGCCGCCGAGTGGGCCTGGCGGCGGCGCGCCTGCGCCTGGATACCCCAGAAGCCGGCCGCGGGCCGCTTCCCGCTGCTCGGGCGCGAGCTCCTGGCGAGCAGCACGGCGCCCGGGCCGGCGCACGAGGCCGCCGCCCGGCTGGGTGTCGGGGCGCTGGCCGACCGCCCCCTGCACACCCTGTCGGGCGGGCAGTTGCAGCGGATGTACCTGGCCCGGGCCATCGGCTGCGTCGCCGCGGGCGCCCAGCTGCTGCTGGCCGACGAACCCACCGCCGCCCTCGACTTCGACGGGCAGGCGGAGGCGGCGGACGTCCTGCTGTCCCTCCCCGTCACCCTGGTCGTCGTCACGCACGACCGGGCCCTGGCCGACCGCTGCGACCGGGTCCTGGAGATGGCCGCGGGCCGGCTGCGGGAGGTCCGGTGACCTCGGTGACCCTGGCCACCGCCGACCTCGGCGCGCTGCTGCAGCTCGTCCCCGTCCAGCGGGCCGGGACCGCCCTGCTGCTGGCGGCGGTCGGGCTGCCCGTGATCGGGGTGGTCATCGTCGGGCTGGACATCATGCCGGTGCGGTTCGCGATGATGCACGTCGCCCTGCTCGGCATCGCCGTCGGCCTGCTGACCGGTCTCGACCCCATGCTGTGCGCGCTCGTCGCGTGCGCCCTCGCCGGTGCGGGCGTCGCGCCGCTGGCCCGCACACCGGACGGGATGTCCGGTGCGATGGGTCTGCTGATGAGCCTGGCGATCGCCGCGGCTCTGCTCCTCATGGCGGTGTCGGGGGTCAACGCGTCCGGCGCCTTCGCCCTGCTCTGGGGATCGGTCCTGTCGGTCGGGACGCCGGATCTGGTCGTCCTCGGCGTGCTCGCCGTCGCCGTGCCGGGCCTCTTCTGGTGGCGTCGGCGCGAGATCGGTCTGCTGCTCCACGACCGTGAGCTCGCCCAGTGCTCGGGCGTACCGGTCCGGGCCCTGACCGCCGCCCTGCTCGTCCTGGTCGCCATCGCCGTCGCCGGAGCGATCAAGCTGACCGGTGCGCTGCTGGTCGACGCCCTGACCCTGCTGCCCGCGCTGGCGGCCCGCCGCCTGGGCGGCTCCCTGAAGTCGATCACGCTCTGGGCCATGGGCATCGGCGTCGTCGTCAACCTGGCCGGTTTCCTGCTGGCCCTGTGGCTGGACTGGCCGCCCGGGCCGGTCCTCGTCCTGACGGCGGGGGCACTCGTCCTCGCCGTGCACTTCATTCCCGAACGGAGAATCAGCTCATGGCGCGCACCCGCGTCCGTATCCCTGCCCTCGTCGCACTGAGCGCGGCACTCCTGCTGACCGCGGCGTGCGGCAGCGACAAGGCCTCCGGCGACGCGCCGGCCGAGAGCGGTGGCGAGCCGGGGAAGGGCAAGCCCGTGGTGGTCGTGACCACCACCTGGGAAGGTGCCTTCGCCAAGGCCGCCGGGGCCGAGGACGTGAAGGTCATCGTCCCCCAGTCGGTGCACCACGCTCCCGACTACGACCCGAAGCCTTCCGACCTCGCCGCCGTCGCGAAGGCCGACTTCGTGCTCTACGCACCCTTCGAGCCGTACGCCGCGAAGATCAAGGAAGCCGCCGGCTCCAAGGCGAAGCTGGTCGAGGTCGGCCTCGACAACGACCCCGACAAGGTCAAGGCCGAGGTCGGCAGGCTGGGTGCCCTCTTCGGCACGGCGGACGCCGCCACGCGGTGGAAGACCGGCTTCGACACCGAGTACGGCAAGCTGAACAAGGACCTCCAGGCCGCCTGGCCCGGCGGGAAGAGCCCCGCCGTCGTCTCCCAGGTCTTCACGGCGTGGTCGGCGAAGCTCGCGGGCGCCACGGTGGCCGGCACGTACGGACCCGAAGCGGTCACCCCGGCGCAGCTCGCGGAGCTCTCGGCGAAGAGGCCCGCCCTCGTCCTGGACAACGCCCACATGTCGACCGGGACGGTCCTGCCCGACTCCGGCGCCCGGCAGGTCAAGATCGTCAACTACCCGGGCGAGGACCTCGACCTGCTGCCCGTCTACCGCAACGCGGCGGCCGAGCTGAAGAAGGCCATGGGCGGCTCCTGACCCGGGCGCCCCACCTCGACGGGCCCGGCAGCCCCTGGCTGCCGGGCCCGTCGGTCATCCGGCCTGGGCGAGGGGCACCGCCCGGGGCAGCCCGTGGAGGGCCCCCGGCCCGCTTCCCGTCAGGCGTTCCCGCAGGGCCGCCCGGTCCGGCTTGCCCGCCGCCGTCAGCGGTACCGACTCCAGCACCAGCAGCCGTTCGGGGTGCTTGCGCCGCTCCAGACCCCGCCCGGACAGGTGCTCGCCCAGGGAGTCCAGGTCCGGAGCCTGCGGTCCCCGGGCCACCACGCAGGCCGCCAGCCGCTCCCCCATCAGCGGATCGGGGACGCCCACGCACACCACGTCGCGGACCTGCGGGTGCGAGCTGAGCTCGCGTTCGACCTCGGCCGGGCTGATGTTGGCGCCGCCGCGGATCACGATGTCCTTCAGGCGGCCCACGACGTGCAGGACGCCGTCGGCGTCGAGGTAGCCCAGGTCCCCGGTGCGGACCCAGCCGTCGGGCGTGCGGTACCGGGCGTCCAGGTCGGGGGCGCCCACGTAGCACAGCGGTGTCATCGGCCCCCGGGAGACGATCTCCCCGATGTCGCCGTCGGGCAGCGGGGCGTGGGTCTCGGGATCGGCGATGCGGATCTCGGCCACCTTGGGGTCCGGGTGGCCCGCGACGACGCCCGACGCGTCGGTCGGGGGGACCGTACGGGCCAGTCCCGTATGGCAGTTGACCCCGTCGGCCGACCCGTAGAGGTTGACCACCGGGCAGCCGAACGCCTCCGCTGCGGCGGCCGCGGTCGTCTCGTCGAGGGGAGCGCCGCCCAGGACCAGCGCTGTCGGTGCCGGCAGGCGCTCGCCCGTCGCGTCGAGGCGTTCGATCATCATGCGGACCATGGTGGGCACGCCGAGGACGTGGGTCGGCCCGTGCTCGCGGACCGCCGCGATGGCGGCGTCGGGCGAGAAGTGGTCGAGGAGGACCAGCGTCCCGCCGTGCCGGGCGAGGGTGACGGCGGTCCCGTTGGACCCGAAGGCCGATGCCAGCGGTACGAGGAACAGGCAGCGCGGCCGGGTCGCGTCGGGGATGAGGGAGGCCAGGAAGTTGCCCCGCCCGCCGGCCAGCGCGTTGTGCGAGTAGGCGATCATCTTCGGCTCGGCCTCCGAGCCCGAGGAGACCAGGATCCGGGCCGCGCCGTCCGGGTCCGGGCGGGCGGGGACGAAGCCCGCGGGATCGCGGCGCACCAGCGCCTGCCACGGGACCGTCCCCGCGGGTGCGGGGCCTGGGCCGGCCGCGACGACGTGCCGGAGGGCGGGCAGGGCCCGCGAGAGCGCCTGCAGGTCGGCGGCGTGGCGCAGCCCCCGGTGTTCGGTCGCGGCGATGACCGCGACGGCCTCGGCCCGGCGCAGCAGGCACTCGGCCTCCAGGGTGCCGCGGCCCACGGGGAAGGGCAGGGCGACGGCGCCGAGGGCGGCGAGGGCCAGGTCGGCGACGACGGCGTTCCTGGTGTCGGGCAGCTGTACCGCGACCACGTCGCCCTCGCGTATGCCGAGGTCTCTGAGGCCGGTGGCCAGACATCGCACCTTGCGGTCCAGTGCGGTGTAGCAGAGCGTGCCCTTGGCGTCCACGACGGCCGTGTGGTGCAGGTCCGCGATCTGGCGGGCCCGGAAGAGGCTGTAGAGGTCGAGGTCGGGGCAGGTGCCGTCGACCACCCAGGAGCGGCGGAGTCCGGCGGGCAGCAGGTCGTGCAGGTCGACGGTCATGCGAAGCTCCAGGGGTCGGGAACGGCGGGGGCGCCGTGCGCGTCGCGGCTGACCGGGCCGCCGAGGCGGCTGTCGTGGTGCAGGTCCGCGAGGTCGGTGGTGACGGCGGTGGCGGCGAGGCCGTGGGCGTCCAGCAGGTCCAGGGCGTCTGCCGTGGGGAGGTCGCGCAGGTCGTACGCGGCCGCGGCCGCCGCGCTCCGGTCGGCGGGGGCGATCCAGCCGTCGGCCGTCGGCAGCGGGTACCGGAAGCGGGCGGGCCGCCGCGGGTCCTCTCCGCGTGCCGCCCGGCGCAGGGCGGGGCCGGTCAGGGTGTCGGCGGCGCCGAGGAGCGAGGAGTCCACCCGGACGCCGTGGCCGGTGCGTTCGCGCAGCAGCAGTCCGGCGAGCACGGCCTCGGCTCCGTGCAGGCCGCCGAGTACGTCGAGCAGGGTCATCAGTGAGGGTGCCGGGGGCTCGCCCTCGGGGCGTACCGCCTCGCCGACGGCGGTCCGGGCCTGCACCATGAAGTCCGTCCCCATGGGGGCGTCCCGGAGCCGGCCGGCCCAGCCGCTCGTGTAGGCGTAGACGAGGGCGGGGTTGACGAGGGCCAGGTCGTCGGCGTCCAGGCCGAGTTCGGCGCCCTTGCCCGGCGCCCAGTTGTGCAGGAAGACGTCCGCCTCGGCGGTCATCTCGCGGAGCCGGCGGCGGTCGGCCCCGTCCTTGATGTCGATCTCGACGGCCCGCTTCCCCCGGTTGAGGGCGAGCCAGCGCGCCGAGATCCCGGAGCAGGCGGGCGGCATGCCGCGCAGCGGGTCGCCGCCCGGCGGCTCGATCCTGACGACCTCCGCTCCGAGCAGGCCCAGCAGGTGCGCCGCGAGGGGCGCCTGGATGCGGCGGCCCGCCTCCAGGACCGTCAGCCCGGCCAGCGGCCGGCGGGCGGAAGGAGCGGCCGTGCCGGGCGCTCCCGTGGGAGCGGGGCCGCCCGGCAGGGGCCGCAGCGACCAGGGGGCGGCGCCGTCGGCTTCCAGGGCGCGTTCCGCCAGGGTGCGCAGGACGCACACCTCGGCGCCGGAGGCCGCCGCGGCCTGCCGGATCCGCGGGAGGGGATGGGAGCGGGTCACGGTGTGCAGGGCCTGCGGGAAGGGGGCGCAGGCGGTGGCGTAGCGGAACTGGAAGGGCCGCCATCCGGCGCGCATGGCGTCGGCCGGGGCCCCCAGGGCGCGCCAGAACCCGGCCCAGGCACCGGGGTCGAGGGTCTCCAGCTCGAAGAGCACGCCCTCGGCCGAGGTGAAGGGCGGTCCTCCCGGGGCGAGTTCGGCGGCCTCGCCCTCGTCGGCGCCGGCCGCGGCGAGGTACTGGGACACGGTGAGCAGCCCGGCGCGGTCGGCGGTGGTGGTGACGTGGGCGGGCCCGGCGCCGCGGGCCTGTCCGACCAGGCCGGCGAGCAGTCCCTGGACGGTGAGGACGGCGGTGGCCGTCGCCGCGTAGTCGGCGGCCAGGCCGCGCGGGGCGCCGTCGCGCCGGCCGTGGACCGCCATCATGCCGGTGGCGGCCTGCACGGTGGCCTCGTCGACGAGCCCGCTGCCGGGGTCCGCCCAGCGGACGGTGGCCCGGGCGGGCTCGAAGCCGCCTCCGGAGAGCGTGATGCCGCCCTCCGGGCCGTCGGCGGCGGGCCCGTCCCGGTCCGCTCCGAGCAGCCGCAGGTGCTCGGCGACGACGTCGGTGATCTGCGGGGGCCCCGAGACGGCGAAGCCCAGTGCGGCGAGCGGCCGGACCGTCTGCGTGGTTGCGGGGGACGCCATGCCTCTCCTCTCCCGGCGCGGCGGTGGCCGTCGCCCAGGTCGAACGGAACGCGGGAACTCCGAGGGGTGCGCACCCGACCAGTTCCTCGGACAGGGAGTCGGACGGCAGTTCCCATGGGTTCCCGGGAAATGAGGAGGAACGCGGTGACGGATGCGGGCGCGGCATACGGAGGGATGTCTCAACTAGACGCGGAGACAGCCGAGTTGAGGGAGAGGGTCGGCAGGTTCGTGCGTACCCGGGTGGTCCCGTCCGAGCCGGTGCTGGACACGGGCGGGGAGGACGCCGCCGCCGTCCTCGAAGGGTTGCGGGACGGGGCGCGGGCCGCCGGGCTGTGGGCGCTGCCGCTCCCCGCGGAGCTGGGCGGCGGCGGTCTGGCCTTCCCCGCGTACGCGGCGCTCGCCGAGGCCGAGGGCGCCAGCGACCACGGTCCCGCCGCGCTGGGCTCGGCCCCGCTGCTCGACGTCACCATGCTGGAGAGGCACGGCAGTGACCGGGTGCGCGGCGCGTACCTGGAGCGGCTGGTGGCGGGCGAGCTGCGCGCCTGTTACGCCATGACCGAGCCGGACGTGCCGGGCACCGACCCGCTGCGCACCGCCACCCGGGCCGAGGCCCGGCCCGGCGGCGGCTGGCGCGTCAGCGGCCGCAAGTGGTTCACCTCCGGGGCCGCCGGCGCCGGTCTCGTCACCGTCATGGCGCGCACGGGCGGCGCGGCCGGCGACCGCGAGGGGCTGTCCCTCCTGCTGGTCCCGACGGACTCGCCCGGTTTCCGCGTCGTACGGGAACTCCCCGTCCTCGGGGCGGCGGGCCAGTACGAGATCGAGTTCGACCGGGTGTCCGTGCCCGCCGACCACCTCCTCGGTACGGGCGGCGACGCCCTGGACATCGCGGGCGAGCGGCTCGCGCTCGGCCGTACCCTGCGGTGCCTGCGCTGGCTGGGTCAGGCCCAGCGGGCCTTCGACCTCATGTGCGAACGTGCCGCCACCCGCGACGGGTCCCGGGGACCGCTCGCCGGCCACCAGCTGGTCCAGCAGCACGTCTTCGACGCACTGCTCGCGCTGCGCACCACCCGCCCCCTGGTGCACGAGGCCGTCGCGCTGATCGCGGCCGGACGGGACGCCCGTACCGAGGTGGGGCTGGCCAAGGTCGCGGCCGCGCGGATGCTGCAGCAGGTCGCGGACTCCGCCATCCAGGTCCACGGCGCCGCCGGCCTCGGCCCGGACACGGCACTGCCGGCCCTGTTCCGGGCGGGAAGGGCGGCCCGCGTGCTCGACGGTCCGGACGAGCTGCACGTCACCTCGGTGGCCCGCAGGGTGCTGCGCGGCTACGGCGGGGGAAGCGTCGCGCCTACACGCGGGTGAGGTCCACGAGGCCGTCGAGGGCGGCCAGTCCGAGGGCCAGGAAGAAGTCGCCCCAGACCAGTTCGTGGCGCACCGCAAGGCCCTTGGCCGCGTCGTAGCAGCCGTCCAGGAGCATTCCGGCCGGGCGGCCCGGACCCGGTCCCGTCAGGTGGGCCCCGGCCAGCCGGCGCAGGATCGCCTCGGCCCGGGGCGCGCACGCCCCGGCCAGGGGCGTCCGCGACCGGGACAGTTTGAGCAGGGCGACGGCCGTGATCGCGGCGGCCGAGGTGTCGAGGGGCCCCCGCGGCCGGGACGCCCGGTCGGGCGGGACCAGCCGCCCCGTCAACGCTCCCGGACTCAGCAGCAGTTGCTCCGCCGCGCGGTCGAGCCGGTCCGGCCGGTGGCGGGCCACCTCCGGGTGGAGCAGCGCGTCGGCCACGGCCAGGAGCAGCCACGCCTCGCCGCGGCTCCAGCCCGGTTCCGGGTCGTCGCGGGGGTGCCACCCGGTCGCCGCGTCGAACTGCCAGGCAGGCCGCGGGCGTCCGGGCCGTCCCGCTCCCCCGGCGCCCAGGGGGTGGGGGGGGGGGGGGGGGGGGGGGGGGGGGGGGGGGGGGGGGGGGGGGGGGGGGGGGGGGAAAGGGGGGAGGGGGGGGGGGGGGGAGGGGGGGGGGGGGGGGGGGAGGAC
>NZ_JBWKEZ010000010.1:45268-68002 GCF_056434525.1 Streptomyces sp. NPDC044002 | reverse complement strand
CGCGCTCTCTCCAGGAGGGCGCCGTCCCCCGTCCCCCCCCCCTCCCCCCCCCCCTCCCCCCCCCCCCCCCCCCCCCCCCCCCCACCCCCCAGGCAGAGGTCCAGGTGCCGGTGCAGGTGGGCCGCCGCCACGCCGGGCCCGCGGGGACCCGCTCCCGCCAGCAGGGGCACCAGCCCGGGCACGGCGTCCGCGCGGGCCAGGAGGCGGGGCCCGCCGAGCGCGGCGCCCCAGGGCACGACGCCGGCCCGGGGGTCGTAGGCGTCCAGGCAGGCCCGGGCCGCCTCCGCCCGGAGCGTGGCGGCCGCGGGCGTACCGAGGGCCGGCGCCGTGCCGTACCAGAAGATCATTCCCCGGGTGGCGGTGTCGGCCGCGGCCCACGGCGCGAGCCGGTCCGTGCACCGCGCGGCCGCCGCCCGGTCCGCTTCGGCGCCGGTGCGGCGGGCCCGCAGCCACAGCAGTCCGGCCCAGAAGCCGCCGGTCCACGAGCCGCGGCCGGTCGTCGTCCACCGCCCGTCGAGGGGGTCGGCGTACAGCGGGAACCGGTCGCCGACCTCGGCCGCCGTGACCGCCACCCGGTCCGTGACGGCCGTGAGGGCCCGGCCCGCCCAGTCACCGGAGTTCACGCCGCCGCCCCCCTGCCCGGGCGCCGGTCCCGTACGGCCCAGAGGAACGCGACCGCTCCCGCCGCCGCGAACTCGACCGCGACCAGCAGCCAGCCGGCCCCGTACCGCCCGCTCTGCGCGAGGAGTCCGAACAGCGGCGGACCCACCGCGAACCCGGCGAAGAACCCGGCCGCGACGAGCGCCGAGTCCTGTCCGGCCCGGCCCGCGGCCGAGCGCTGCAGGACCAGCACCATCGAGACGGCGTTGCCGGAGACGGCGAACACCCCGACGGCGACGGCTCCGGCCCACACCAGCGGACGCGCCCAGAGTCCTCCGGCGAGCAGGGCGGCGGCGCCCACGGCACCGCAGGCCAGCAGGCCCGGCAGCCATTCGGCCCGCCCCGGGCGGGCGGCCTTCGACCAGCCGACCCGGCCGAGGACGCCCGCGACGCCGAGGACGGCGACCAGGCCGCCGGCCACCGCGGGGCCCATCCCGAGCCCGCGCACCCCGTACAGGGCGAGATAGGTGTTGACGGACGCGATCCCGGCCCCCAGGAACAGCGAGAACCCCGCCAGCCAGGCCGCCGTCCCCCGCGGTACGAACGACGCCCGGACGGGCGGGACCTGCGGGGCGGGCGGATCGGCGGGCAGTGCGCGCAGTGCCCACACCGCGGTGAGGAGGGCCGCCCCGGAGGCCGTCCACACCGCGCCCCGCCAGCCGAGTCCGCCCGCGAGGGCGGCCAGCGGCAGGCCGGCGGCGAACGCTCCCAGCTGCACACCGGACTGCTTGAGGCCGGTCACCGCGCCCCGCCGGGCGGGCGGGACCAGGGCCAGGACGGCCTTGTTGGTGGCGGGGTTGGCCAGCGCCTGCGGTACGCCGCCCAGCGCGACCGCGCCCAGCAGCGCACCGGCGCCCGGGGCGGCACCGATCAGGGCGAGCGCGGCGGCGGAGACGAGGAGCAGGAGCACCAGCGAGCGCCGGGGCCCGACGCGGTCCACCGTCCGGCCGCCGAGCGGGGACAGGAGGGCGGCCGTCCCGAACCCGACCGTGGTCGTCAGCCCCAACAGCCCCGGGGTGATGCCCGGTTCCTCCACCAGGCGGGGTCCCAGCGCGCCGAGCAGGAACAGCTGGAGCATCGAGAACGCCATGGCGCAGGTGAGCAGCGCGGTCAGCCGGCGGGCCTTCCGGTCCCGTACGCCCGCCGCCGCGGCGGTCGCCGCCGCCGTCCCCTCTGCCGCCACGGAAATCCCCGCTCCCCCGATGTTGGACGTCACGACCGAACGGGAAGGGAGTCGTACGGACCGGCCCCCGGGTTCCGCGCTCCTGCTGTGTCCCGCACCACACCTGCGAACGGTTTCGAGTCGCACCACAGGCACGGTCGAGAAGTTGTCAGGAAGCGCGCACCCCCCTGCGCGGCCCGGAAGGCTGGTGCGAGGATGAACCCGCCATGACGCCAGGTCACTGTTTCCGAGCCGCACGGGCCGCGATGTTCGCGGCCGTGTGCGTTCTGCTCGCGAGCACCGGCCACGTGCTCATGTCCGGTATGGCCGTGCCCTGGTGGGCGGTGTCCGCCGCGTTCGCGGGCACGGCGGCCGTGGCCTGGTGCCTCGGGGGCCGGGAACGCGGGCGGCTCACCGTCGTCGCGGCGACGGTCGCCGTGCAGGCCGCGCTGCACTCGGCCTTCTCCCTGGCCCAGTCGGTCCTGCACCCCTCCCTGCCGTCCGGCACGTCGTTCGCCCGCCAGTGGGCCGCGTACCTGATGTGCGGCGAGGGCACGGCGGGGCTGTCCGCGCAGGAGGCGCGGAAGGTCGTGGACGACGCGGGGCTCGGTGCCCTCGTGCACGAGCCGCCGCCGGGCACCGCCCTCACGGACGCCGCCGCGCACGCCCACCACGGCATGCACGAGGTGCACGACGCGCCGGGCCTGGCGGACGCAGCGTCCGCCGCCACCGGGGTGTTCATGCCGCCGGGCGGCCACGACATGGCCGGGATGTCCCCGGCCGGCATGCTCGCCGCGCACCTGCTGGCGGCTCTGCTGTGCGGCCTGTGGCTGGCCCACGGCGAGCGGGGCGCCTTCCGGGTGCTGCGCGCGGCCGCGGCCCGGCTCTGGACGCCGCTGCGCCTGCTCTTCGGTCTCGTCCCTGCCGCCGTTCCGCCGCGGGTCCGCGTGCGCCGGGTGCGGCGCCGCCACGCGCTGCGGCAGTTGTTCCTGGTCCACGCCATCACCTCACGGGGTCCGCCGTCGGGAACCGCTGTCCTGTGACAGCCGGTTCCCCGAGCGTGCGCTGACGGCCCTTCCGCGGCCCGTCGCCCCTCGGGCATCGGCCGTGCCCTCCGGCCGGCCGTACTCCCTTCACCGGTGCCGCCGCGCGCGGCGCCGGACACCTTGCCCTAAGGACCTGTGGCGATGACTCCTGCCCTGACCACCCAGCACCGTCCCGCCGGCGAAAGGCCGGCCCGGCACACCCCGGACTCCGACGCGGAGGTGACGCGGCTGGCCCTCGACGCCCGCGACGGGGACCCCGCGAAGGCCGACCGGTTCGTGCGGGCCCTGCACCGCGACGTCTGGCGGTACGTGGCGTACCTCAGCGCGGACGCGCAGGCCGCCGACGACCTCACCCAGGACGTGTTCCTGCGGGCCCTCGCCGCGCTCCCCCGGTTCGAGGGCCGCTCCTCCGCCCGTACCTGGATCCTGTCGATAGCCCGGCGCACCGTCGTCGACAGCGTGCGCCGTGCCGCCGCCCGCCCCAGACTGTCGGACCGCCACGACTGGCAGGCCGCCGCCGAGCAGAGCCAGCCGTACGGCCTCCCTGGTTTCGACGACGGCATCGCCCTCGCGGAACTCCTGGCCGCCGTCCCGGCCGAGCGCCGCGAGGCCTTCGTCCTCACCCAGCTCCTGGGCCTGCCGTACGCCGAGGCCGCCGTCGCCGCCGGCTGTCCCATCGGCACGGTCCGCTCGCGCGTGGCCCGCGCCCGCACCACGCTGATCGCCCTGCTGACGGACACCGGACCGGCGGCGGCCCCGCCGGGCCGGCCGTCCCCCGGCGTCCCGGGGCGCGTCTCCCCGCCGCCGCGTCCCGCCGTGCTCGCACCGTCCCCGGCCTGACGGTCCCGTTGCCGGGCTCCGGGCCCCCTCAGGGGGTCCGGAGCAGCATCGCGGCCAGCACCAGGCACAGCAGCGCCACGTACCCCCGGGCGTGGAGGCGGTCCCCGATCCGCGGGGGCCTGCGGCGCAGGAGGACGACGACCGGGAGGGCGCCCAGGAGCAGCAGGGCGGCGGCGCCGAGGTCGACGGCGCCGGCGGCCGGAAGCAGCGCCGGGGTGCCCGTCCCGGGGGCGGTGGTGAGGAAGACGGCGCACGCGGGGGCGCTGATGCAGACGGTGAGGGGGTTGGCGAGGGCCGCGGCGGTGCCCATCGGGAGCCCGGAACGCCGCAGCAGCGGTACGGTCATGACGCTCCCGCCGACGCCGAGGAACGAGGCGACCGCGCCGACGGGCAGCCCGAGCCAACCGGGTACGGCGAACGCCCGGCGTCGGCCGGCGGGGCGGGTGGCGGAGGCCGGGCGCAGGAACCCCGGGCGGGCGAGCACGTCGAGGACGGTGACCGCCAGGTAGGCCGTGAACCCCCAGTGGACCAGCCGGGCCGGCGCGAAGCCCGCGGCGACCGCGCCGGCGAGTCCCCCGACGCCGAGCAGGAACAGCAGCGGGGCGGTCCCCCTCAGCCGGCGCAGCACCGGCCGGGGCGTGGCCGCGGTGGCCGCCGCCGCACCCACGACCATGACCAGCGACGAGGTCGCCACGGCGACGGTCGCCGCGCCCGGGCCCACGGCGGCGTCCGCCCAGACGATGACGGGGACGGTGACGAAGCCCCCTCCGAACCCGAACAGCACGGTGGTCAGCCCGGTCAGGATCCCGACGGCGACGAGAAGCACAGCAGTCATGCGCCCAGTCCAGCCGAGATCCCGCGCGCCGACGATCGACTGCCGGTCCCCTTCTTTCGAGTTTCGGCCGCGGGCGGCATCCCCCTGGGCTCCGCCCGGGCTCCGTCTGGCTCCGCCTAGGCTCCGTCCATGCGCAACGTGCCCCTCGCCCGGGTCGACCACCTGCCCGCCGAGGTGCTGCCGATCGCCACCGACTACCCGCCGGACACCCTGCTCACCTGGCACGAGCACCGCCGGGCACAGTTCCTGTACGCCGCGACCGGCACGATGCTCGTGGAGACCGACGACGGGGCGTGGACGGTCCCGGGCGAACGGGCGGTGCTGATCCCGCCGCGGACCCGCCACCAGGTGCGGATGCTGGACACGCAGACCTCCAGCCTGTACGTCGAGCCGTCCGCGGTCCCGTGGTGGCCCACCGCCTGCCGGGTCGTGGAGGTCCCCCCGCTGCTGCGGGAACTGCTCCTCGCCGCCGCGGAACTGGACGCCGACCACGCGGCGGACCCGCGCGGCCGTGCGGTGGTCGCGCTGATCCTCCTGGAGACGGCGGCGCTCTCCGAGGTCCCCCTGCACGTGGCCCTCCCGCACGAGCAGCCGTTCTCCGCGCTGTGCCGCGACTACCTCGCCCGCCCCGACCTGGCGGTGGGCAACACCGACTGGGCACGCGCCGCGGCCATGAGCGAACGCGTGTTCACCAGGCGGTTCCGGCAGCTGACGGGGACGAGCCCGGCGGCCTGGCGGTCCCGGGCCCGGCTGCTCGCCGCCATCCCCCTGCTGCGCCACAGGACCGTCACCGAGGTCGCGGCCCTCCTCGGCTACGCCTCACCGGCGGCCTTCTCCTACGCGTTCACCCGCGCCTTCGACGTACCGCCGTCCTCGATGCGGCACCGCTGACGGCCCCGCCGGCCCGGGAACGCCGGCCGGGCCGGCTTGCTCCGTGTGGGCCACGGCGGGCCGTCCCATGGCTATCGGACGCGTCGACGGGGCACCTGTGGGGCCGTGACAGATCGAAGGAACCACCGGTACGCGGTCGCCGTAGCCCACCGGGACGGCCGCCCGCAGTGCACCCGCCTGGACCGCACCGCGCTCACGGGCCTCGACGAGGCGGTCGCCGCGGTACGCGGCGCGGCGACCTCGGACGTGTCGTTCGGGTTCTTCAACGCGGACGAGTCGTTCTTCCTGATCCTGCGGCTCACCCCGGCCGGGACGGCCCTGCTGCTGTCGGACGCGCGGGCCGCGCGGCGGCACACGCTCGCCGCGCAGGCCCTGGACGCCTCGGGTGCCGCCCCGCCCGACGGGGACGCCGGGGGCGCGATCCCGGCCGGGGACCTGGACATCGCCTCCGGCCTGGGGCTCACCGCCGACGGGATGGCCGCCGTGCTGGCCGGCCCGGACGACCTGCCGGACGACCAGCTGCGGGCGATCGCGGAGCGGTGCGGGTTCGCCGCCGAGTTCGACCGCGTGAAGGCCTGAGGCGGTCGGCGCGGCGCCTGAGCCCGGACTTGTGGCCACCTCCGGAGATGCTGCTCGCCCCGGCGACCCGGCCGGCCCGGACGGCCCGGCGTCAGGGGCGCAGCCAGATCGGGTTGGTGAGGGCGGCCGGCGGCCCGGGGAGGGGCGGCGCCTGGGCCGGGTGCCGGACCTCCGCGCGCACGTAGGCGGTGCGGGCGGCCGTCGTGCGCCACTCGGCGGACGTCGCCCCGGGCACGGTCAGCACCAGACCCTGGTCCGTACACCCGGCGGGACGTCCACCGGCACGTACACGAAGTCCGGGGCGCCGGGCGGGATCGTGCCGCGCAGGGTCGTGGTGGTGACCGGCTCGGGTTCCGGGGCCGCGCCGGCGGTGGGCGAGGGGGCGGCGACGGCGCCGGCCGAAGCGGCTGCTCGTGCCAGTAGTGCTCGTCTGCTGAGGGCCATGGCGCCCAGGGTCCCGCCGGCAGGTGAATCCGGCGTGAACGCGTCGGCGGACGTCGACGCCGCTCGGCCGTGGGCGCCGGCACGCCGCACCGGACGGGTGGCGCCCGTGGTGGGCACGGGTTGCGGGCCACTCGTCCGGCGGTCGCGCGGTCGGTCAGCGGGTGGTGTAGCCGCCGTTGAGGAAGAGGGTCTGGCCGTTGGCCCACCAGCCGTCGGTGAGCATGTGGCGGACCCAGGGGACGATGTCCTCGATCTTGGTGAGGTCGCCGTTCATCGCCGAGGACTTGTGGTAGGCGACGGAGTCGTCGTCCTCCGCCGGGTAGAAGAAGGACGTGTCCATCGGGCCGGGGGCGATGCTGTTGACGGAGATGTTGCGTCCGAAGAGCTCCTTGGACAGGGCGCGGGTGAAGTGTTCGACGGGCGCCTTGCTGCCCGCGTAGGAGGAGTAGAGGCCGGTGTAGGCGGCGAGGAGCGAGGTGACGATGGTGATGATCTTGCCGCCGTCCTCCATGCGGCGCGCCGCCTCGCGCATCACGAAGAACGCGGCCTTGGAGTTGACCGCGAACATCTGGTCGTACTCCTCCTCGCTGATCTCGGTGAGCGGCTTCTTGAGGACCATGCCGGCGGTGTTGACGCTGATGTCGAGCTTTCCGTAGCGGTTCAGCACCTCGTCGAAGACCCGCTCGACCTCGGCCACGCGGGTGAGGTCGCCCTGGATCGCGAAGGCCTCGCCGGGGCCGGCGTTGATCTCCGTGACGACGTGCTCGGCCTTGGCGCGGGAGGAGTCGCTGTTGTAGTGGACGGCGACCTTGGCGCCCTCGGCCCCGATCGTGGTGCTGATCAGGCCGCCGAGGTTGCGGGAGGCTCCGCCGACGAAGGCGACCTTCCCGTTGAGGGTCTTCTCAGGAGTCTTCACCATGGCTGTCTCCTTGTGGGGGTGGGTGAAGGGGGGTCGCCCCCTCGGGCACCGTGGTCCGGCGCACCCGCGTTCAGCAGCATGCGCGGTGTCCGGGGGGAGGTTCTTGAACGATCCGCGCGGGCGGTTGGACGATCCGCGCATCCGGCGGCCGGCGGCCGTTCCGGCATCCGGCATTCCGCCATCCTGCGTCCGCCACCGGCCGTCGCGCCGGCGCCCCGTACGGTGACGGAGGTCGCGCCGGCGGGCGCGGGCGGGAAGAATCACCTGCGTGGCCGCATCCCATGTCAAACCAGGTCTGGAGTCCCTGAGCAGCAGCGCCCGGGACATGGAGCACGCCGTGGTGGAGCGGGTCGTGGAACACCCCGCGGAATCCCACGGCGCGCCGCCGGCCCACGTCCTGGTGGTCCACACCGGGACGTCCGCGAGCCTGTCGTGGAACGCGGACGGCACCGCCCGCCGGGCCCGGTTCCACACCGGTGAGGCGCTGGTCAATCCCGCGGGGTACGCCTCCCGGCCGCGCTGGCAGGAGGACGTGGAACTGCTGCTCCTGTCCATGGACCCGGGGTGGCTGGAGGCGTACGCGCAGGAGAGCGGGGGGCGGGGGCTGCCGGGCGGACGGCTGGAGATCGCCCCCGACTTCCACTTCACCGACCCTCTCCTCACTCTGCTCGTGCAGCGTCTGGTGGCCGAGTACGAGGCCGGCACGCCGGTCGACACCCTGTACGCGGAGTCACTGGTGCAGGCGGCGGCCGCGATCGTACTGCGGCGGTGTTCCCCGGGCGGTGAGCCGCGCCCGCGCGGGGGCGGCCTGCCGCCCCGACGGCTGGCGGAGCTGCGCGACTACGTACACCTGAACCTCGGCCGCCGCATCACGCTGGAGGAGCTGTCCGCGGTCGCAGGCGTCAGCGCGGCCCACCTCAACCGGCTGTTCCGGGCCTCGCTCGGCGAGACCCCGCACCAGTACGTGCTGCGGCAGCGCGTCGAGCGGGCCCAGAACGCGCTGCTCCACAGCGACGACAGCATCGCCGACATCGCCGTCGCCCACGGCTTCGCCGACCAGAGCCACCTCACACGGGTGCTGCGGCGGGCGACGGGCCTGACGCCCCGGGTCCTGCGCGAGGACGGGGCGCGCGGTCAGCCGTTGCCGTAGTCGTCGTCCGAGTCGGCCCGGACGGTGACCTTGCCGGTCGTGGCGTCCACGGAGCCGTCCCAGGTCTTGCCGTCGGATCCGCGCACCTCGACGTGCCAGGACGCCGCCTTGCCGTTGCCGTCGTCGGCTTCCCACTCGACGGCCCACGCCTCGCCCGGGTGGGCGGCGACGGCGGCCTTGACGGCCTGCTCGGCGGTGACCTCGGCTGCCAGCAGCTCCTTGTGCTCGCCCGCGTCCTCGTTGGTGTCGACGTTCTCCCGGGTCACCTTGCCGTTCGCCGCGTCGACCTTCAGCTCGGCGTGGCCCTTGCCGTCCTTGGTGATCACGTCCACGTGCCAGACGTTGCCGTCCCGGTCGAGGGATTCGATCACCCCGGGGTAGTCCTTCAGGGCCGCGGCGGCGGCCCCCTCCGCAGTGGTGTCGGCCGGGGCGGCGGGGGCGGCCGCGGGAGCCGTCCGTACCGCGTCGGCGGGCGCCGCGACGGCGGCGGCCGCGGGGCCGCCGGCGAGCAGGACCACGGCCGCGGCCGCGGAGACGTACAGGTTGCGCTTCATGGGCTCGACCTCCTCGGGCCGGCCAGGACCGCGTACGCGGTTGCCCGGTGCGGGCGGCCGGCAGCGAGCGTTCCCGCCCATTGTCCGGCCGGTGGCCGCCGCCCGCCCGGCAAGGGGACCGAGCCCTTTTCGTCCTCTTGACGATATGACGGGAGCCCCCTTATCGTCGTGTTGACGAAATGAAGGGGGTTCGCCATGGCCGACATCACCCGGCGCCTCGGCTGGCGCCATCTGCGCTCCGCGCCCACCGCTCACATCCGCCACCACAACCGCGGCCGGCTGGTCCACGACGGACGGGGGCTCAGCTTCTGGTACCGGTCGCTGTCGGCGGCGCTCTCCGAAGTGCCGGTCGACGACCGGGAACTGGCCATGGCGTTCCACGCCCGCACGGCCGACTTCCAGGACGTGACGGTGCAGGCCACCGTCACCTACCGGATCAGCGACCCGGCGGCGGCCGCGGACCGCCTCGACTTCTCCGTCGACCCGGACACCGGGAGCTGGCGCGGCGCACCGCTGGAGCAGATCGCCACCCTCCTCACCGAGACCGCGCAGCAGCACACGCTGGACGTACTGGCCCGGACCCCGCTGGCCGCCGCCCTCGTCGACGGCGTCGCGTCCGTGCGGCAGCGCGTCGCCGACGGCCTCGCCGCCGAGCCCCGGCTCCCGGCCACCGGCATCGACGTGGTGGCCGTGCGGGTCGTGGCGATCCGGCCCGAGGCCGAGGTGGAGCGCGCCCTGCGCACCCCGGCCCGCGAGCAGATCCAGCAGGAGGCGGACCGGGCCACCTACGAACGGCGGGCCGTGGCCGTCGAGCGCGAGCGGGCCATCGCCGAGAACGAGCTGGCCAGCCAGATCGAACTGGCCCGGCGCGAGGAGCAGCTGGTCGACCAGCGCGGCACCAACGCCCGCCGCGAGGCCGAGGAGAAGGCGGCGGCGGACGCCGTCCGGACCGAGGCCGAGGCGGCCCGCAAGGTCCGCCTCGCCCGCGCGGACGCCGAGGCGGCCCGCGAGACGGGCGCCGCGCGCGCCGAGGCCCAGGCCGCCTGGCTGCGGGTGCACGGCGAGGCCGGCCAGGACACGCTGCACGCCCTGGCGGCGACCCGGCTCGCGGAGAACCTGCCGCGGATCGACAGCATCACCCTCTCCCCCGACGTCCTCACCGGACTCCTCGCCCGCCTCGGACGCCCGGACGGCGGAGCGGGCGAGTGAGCCTGGCCCCGCGGGCGGTGCTCGTGCACCGCAGGACCGAGTACGAGGAGCTGCTCGCGCGGCACGGGACGCACGGGCAGGCCGCGTTCTTCCTCTCCAGCCGGGGCCGCTCGATCGACGAGGTGGCCCGCCGCCACGACCGCGCGCAGCGGGCGCTGCGGGAGGTGGCGGCGGCGGTGCCGCTCACCTGGCGCTCCACCCGGGTGGAGCGGGCGGACCTGGACCGCTTCCTGTTCGGCCCGGAGGACGTCGTGGTCGTGGTCGGGCAGGACGGCCTGGTCGCCAACACCGCGAAGTACCTCCGCGGTCAGCCGGTGGTGGGCATCGACACCGACCCGGGGCGGAACCCCGGGATCCTCGTCCGGCACCGCAGCACCGACGCCGCCGCCCTGCTGGGCGCCGCGACCGCCGTCGGGGGCCGGGCGGAGGAGCTGACCATGGTCGAGGCCGTCGCCGACGACACCCAGCGCCTCGTCGCCCTGAACGAGATCTACCTGGGCCCGCCCGGCCACCAGACCGCCCGCTACCGCCTGGGCCCCGACGGCGAGGAGGGCCCGGGCGAGCCCCAAGCGTCCTCCGGGGTGCTGGTGGGCACCGGCACGGGAGCGACGGGCTGGCTGCGCTCCCTGTGGCTGGAGCGCGGCAGCACCGCCGGGCTCCCCGCCCCGTGCGACCGGCGGCTCCTGTGGTTCGTGCGCGAGGCCTGGCCGTCGCCCGCCACGGGCACCACCAGGGTCGCCGGCGAGCTGGGGCGGGGGCAGGGGCTGCGGCTGACCGTGGAGTCGGACCGGATCGTGGTCTTCGGCGACGGGATGGAGGCCGACGCCCTGGAACTGACGTGGGGCCAGAGCATCCGGCTGGGCATCGCGGAGACCTCGCTGCGCCTGGTGACGTGAGCCCTGCGGCGGCCCCCAGGACCCCGGCCCCTCGGTCAGAGGCTGTTCCACAGCTTGCGCCAGAAGTCGTCGCGGACGTCCCGGAACCAGTGGCCGGCGGAGCAGGTCGGTTTGGGGACGCCCGGAAAGGGCTGGGGGACCGGCCGGCCGCACCACCGGCACGGGCGGGTGCGGCGGGCCTTCGGGGAACGGGACCGGGTCCTGAAGCCGCCCCAACGGCCCGGCTCTTGCCCGGAGTTCGGTGTGGACATGGCCCCAGTGAACCCGCCTCCCCGGCCCGGCGTCACGGTCGGGGTACTCAGGAGGCCCCGTACCGGCTACTCAGTTCCGTGGAGCGGACGAGACGTCGCGCCGGTGCAGCCGCTCCGGCGCCGGCGACCCGATCGTTTCTGCATGCCGCCCCTTCACCCGGCCAGGTGGTTTGGGCCCGGGATCCGCCGGCCGGGTCTGGGCGTGGACGGCCCGGGCCGGGAGGCTGGGGAACGGGGTCGGACGCGGCGGCCGCGTCGGGGAGGCGGGAGTCAGCAGATGAAGGTCAACTTCGCGAAGTTCCAGGGCTCTTTGCCGTACGCCTCCGAGCTGTACGGCGTCTACCAGCCGCTCCTCGGGTGGCGCTCGGCCCGCCTCGCCGAGCGGTTCGGCACCACGGGCCCCGCCATGCGGCGCTCGCTCGCGGCGGCCCTCACCGAGAACATGCGCCCCTCCTACACGGTGGCCCCGGCCTCCGCCGCGACCGCCGGGCCCGCCGTGACGATCGAGCCGGGCGCCCCGGTGCCCTCGGTCGCCTCCGCCCTGCCCGGAGCCCTCGACTCGGTGGTCACCCGGGAACTGCTGGCCCGGATCAGGAAGGCGGACCTCGCCGATCCGGCCGTCTGGGACCGCCTCGTGGGGCCGGGACCCGACGGGCTCGCCGCCCTGCTGCGGATCGCGGAGCAGAAGATCGCCCAGGGCGGTGTCATCGTCCACGCCGCGTCCGACGGCCGGGAGGCGGCCGCCGCCGACTCCGCGTCCCTGGCCGCCGCCCAGGAGTCCCGCGTCGCGGGAGCGCTGAAGAACCTGCAGGCCGCCGGCCGGTACGACGTCCTGCACGCGATGTTCGCGACGAGCGGCCACCGGGTGGACGTGCGGGAGGTCGACGCCCTGGCCGGGCTGCTGGGGGGCGGGCCGCCCGTGTCGCCGGGAGCGCGGGGCCCGGCCGCCGCCGGCGCCGGCCTGCCCGAGGCGTCGCTGTCCCCGCTCGGTGTCGTCCACCTCTTCCGCCAGTACTTCTTCGAGTTCGACTCGTTCCTCGGCCCCCCGGTCCAGCACATCTGGCTCAGCCCCGGCGCCTCGGTCGAGCTGATCGAGGTCTCCACCCGCCGCACCCTCACCGAACGGACCACCGAGGCCTCCGAGGAGGTCACCCAGCGCAGCGAGCAGGAGAGCCGCTCCGAGGACGAGCTGTCGGCCTCGGTCAGCGAGGAGAACCAGAGCAGCAGCAAGTTCGGGGTGAGCCTGGAGGCGAGCACCAGCGGCAAGCTGGGGGTCTTCAACACCCAGGCCACCGCCCGTTCGAGCTACGACTCGTCGGAGGCGCGCAAGACCGCCAAGGAGCAGACCCACAAGCAGCTGCGGCAGCAGACGATCAAGCTGTCCACGGAGATCAAGCGCAGCTTCAGGTCGACGTTCAAGACGGTCGTGGAGACCACCGACACCTCCAGCAAGAGGTACCTCCTGCAGAACACCACCGACAAGCTCGTCAACTACGAACTGCGGCGCAAGATGCGCCAGGTGGGGGTCCAGGTCCAGGAGATCGGCACCCAGCTGTGCTGGCAGACGTACATCGACCGGCCGGGCGACGAACTCGGGGTCGCCGAGCTGGTGCACGTCGCGCAGCCCCCGCAGGGCCAGGTCCAGCCCGCCCAGCTCGTCCCGATGCCCGAGCAGTACCAGGAGACCGTCGAGGGCACGTACAAGGGGCCGGACGACGACTACTTCAACGACGCCCTGGCGGACCTGCTGCTGTACCCGAAGTACGGGTACGAGTACAAGAGCCACACCAACGTGCAGTGGCTGAGCAGCAACGTCGCCGAACTGCAGGTCAGCCAGTTCGCGGCGGGCAGCAACCGGCTCAGGCTGCGGATCATCGGGCACAGCGGTGACGACGGCGAGATGTTCCCCTACCGCTTCACCGTCAGCTACGGCCCCACCCCCGCCTATGTGGAGCAGGTGAACAAGGTCAACGCCGAGCGCCTGAAGGAGGTCGACCAGGAGAAGGAACGGCTGGCGAAGGAGGCGTTCTTCAAAGCGGCCCAGGAGCGGGTGAAGCTCGCCGCGGGGATCGGCCCCCGCCGCTTCGAGGACCTGCGGGAGGAGGAGCGGATCGTCGTGTACCGCCATCTGATCCGCCAGCTCTTCAAGGGCAAGGGCCTGTCCGGCGTCAGCAGCCAGACCCAGCACGTCATGGCCGAGCTGGTCCAGGCGTTCTTCGACGTCGACCGCATGCTGTACTTCGTGGCCCCCGAGTGGTGGGTGCCCAACAAGCTGGCCGTGAAGGAGAACCTCGGCTTCGAGGGCTCGGGGACCACGGAGAAGGAATTCGAGAAGAGCACCGTCGTCGGGTGGGGCGGCACCAGCAACACCGGCGAGGACTACTACATCACCGCCGACTCGCGGCCCGCCCGGCTGGGGAGTTCGCTGGGCTGGCTGCTCCAGCTCGACGGCGACAACCTGCGCAACGCCTTCCTCAACGCCCCCTGGGTCAAGGCCGTCGTCCCGATCCGCCAGGGGCGCGAGTTCGAGGCGCTGGACTGGCTGGCCAACGCGGGCGTCGAGGGCACCGACGGACTCGACGCGCTGTACGCCGAGTCGGTGCCGGGCGAGCGCGGCCGCATGCTGCTGGTGCTCAAGCGGTACGCCTGGAAGGACCCGGAGCTCGGCGCGCGCTACCGCGACCTGCCGGCCGAGGCGCTGACGGTGCACGACGCCATCCGCTATCTGGCCGTCGTGGTCGGCGGCGACTGGCAGAAGTCGCGGGCGAAGGTCAGCGACCGGCTTCCGGACGGCACGCCCGTGAACTACCTGCCCACCGACAAGGTCTACGAGCGGGGATTCGATCCGCTCGGCGACGGCTTCCAGGCGGACGGCACCGAGCCCTTCCAGGTGTTCGACCAGTGGATCGAGGTCATGCCGACCGACCAGATCGTCGCCACCGAGGTCCGCTACGACCCGAAGACCGGGATGCAGCTCTGAGATGGCGACGACCCGCCTCACCCTCGCCGCGTCCGACGTCCTCGGCAACCCTCCGCAGGCGGGGACCGCGGCCGAGGTGGAGCTGAAGTGGACGGACGCGGGAGGAGCGCAGACCCAGAACATCAGCGTCCCACTGGACCAGCCCCTCGTCCGGGTGGTACCGGCGGAGGACTGGAGCCGCATCGACCTCAAGGTGGCCCACCCCGACTACGTCCCGGAGTCGGTCACCCTCAAGCGTGACAGCCCCGAGGCCACCCTGTACTGGGACAACCGGGGGGTCTCGGTGACCCGCGAAGGGGACGGCCTCCGCCTCACGATGGAGCTGGGCCGCGTCCGCCAGTCGCCGGTGACCCCGCCACCGTACACCGGGACCAAGGCGCACGGGGACCAGCCGGGGGTCTTCCTCTGGGAGACGGCCGGGCAGCCGAGAAGGTACGCGGTGCTGAACCAGCCGGGCCCGCCCGCCACTCCCCTGTGGCTGGAGAAGGTGAACGTGCGCACGCTCACCGACGCGGCGCCGGCCCGGGCCGGGCAGGACGGCTGGGACCGGTTGCGCACCACCGACCAGGTGGTGGCGCTGGCGGACACCGGGGGCTTCCTCTGGCTGGAGTACGGCGGCGACGCCGGCGCGCTCCCGCCGCAGCCGCGCTTCCTGGTCGCCGTCTGGGCGCCGAAGGCTCCCCCGCCCTCGGTCCCGGCCGGCGGCATGGACGTCGTCTGCTACTTCACGCCCTCCACCGCGACGCGCGGCTATCCGGTCTCCGCCTACCCGTTCCGCACCGACTACCCGTACAGCGTCAAGCGCGACAGCACGGCCGACCAGCCGTACGTCGTCGTGGGCTACCGGCACCTGCTGCGGGACCTCAACCTCGTCCAGGCGCAGCACGTCTCGGGCCGTCCGGCGGTGGTCGTCGTCCCGATCCTGCCGGCGCTGCCCCCGGGCAAGGACAACGAGAAGTTCGCCTGGCAGCCGTTCAACTCCCAGGAGGGGACGCACCGTCTCCTGCTGGAGGTCGTGCGCTTCCTGCACCGCTTCGGCTACGGCGGCTCCGGTTCCGGCACCGATTTCAGCGGGTGGCAGGGCAGCAGCGCGCCGGTCGGCCGGCTGCCCGCGCTCGCGGCCGCGCGCCGCAGCAGCTCGGTCCCCACGCCCCCGCCCTCCCTGGGCAACGTCACCGTCTGCGGGTTCAGCAGCGCGATCATGGGGATCTTCCCGCTCCTGACGCGGAAGGAGATCTCCCTCCCCGGCGCCTTCCCGCGCCACCTCTTCGGCGGCGACGCGGCGGCGTTCGACGCGGTCTGGCGCGAATGGTGGGACCTCGACCTGGAGCTGAAGGCCGAAGCCACGGGCATCAAGGCCGCCGACTACGAGCAGCAGCTCCTGCGGTGGTTCGCCGGCGGGAACGACCGCCGCCTGCGCCTGTACCACTGCGACCACACGATGGGCAGCACCCCGCCGGCCCGGCGGTTCGCCGCCCTCGCCAGGCTGTCGCACAAGGCCACCGCTCTGCCCGGACTCGCCGAGGAATGGCACTCCGAGGACGGCCGCTGGACGGCCGCGTTCTACCGGGCCGGGCTCCTGCGCGCCAGGACCCGGCCGGCCGGCGTCCTCCCCCTCTTCCCCCTGGAGGCGGCCGACGCCGGCCTGATCCACCCGTTCACGGCAGCACTGGGCTTCGGCCACGCGTCGAAACTGCGCGCCGTCTGAGCGGATCACCCCGCGCTCGGCGGATCCGGACGCTCCGGGTCCTGGAGGGGGAAGGCCATCACGCTGACGCCCAGGGGGATGGTGCCGGGCGCGTGGGGCCGCTGCGCCGCGTCGTGGAGCTCGACGGCGAGTTCCGTGAGCCGCAGCCGGACGTCCTCCCAGATCCGGGGATCCACCCACAGTTCGGCGTCGACGGTCACGCCCTCGCTCGCCTCCCGCCGGCGGCCGGCCCGCTCCCGGAGGGCGTGCGCCATGGTCTCGGCCAGCATCGGAGCCCCGTCGTGCCGGTCGGACAGCGGTGTGCCCCGGACGGTGCGGTAGCGGCGCTCCCGGCCGCCACGACGCGTGCGCTCCTCGGCCAGCTCGACCAGCCCCACCGCGTCCAGGCGGCGCAGGTGCTGGCTGGCCAGGGCGTGCGAGACGTCCAGCTCGCGGGCGAGCTCGGCGGCCGACATGGGGCCCGGCCACAAGAGGCTGAGCATCCTCAGCCGCAGCGGATGGGCGAGGGCGCGGAGTACGGGGTCGGTATCGGTCACGGGGCCAGTAAACCTCAGCCGGCGCCACCCGACCCCCTACCCCCAATCAATTGCTTGGGGGTAGTGTGCGCGATCGAACGCACAACGACGAGGGGGATCCTGATGACCTGGCGCACGCTCGAAGTCGTGAAGGACCGCAACGCGGGCCTCTACCTCGGCGGGGTGATCGCTTCCGGGTTCGGCGACTCGGCCATGTCGCTGGCCGCCGGCATCTGGGTGAAGACCCTCACGGGCTCCAACGGCCTCGCGGCGCTGGTCGGATTCTGCCTCTGGCTGCCGACCTTCGCGGGCCCGGCGATCGGGACGGCGGCCGACCGGGTGCGCCGCCGCCCCCTCCTGGTCGCCGCCAACCTGGCCCTGGCCGCCGTCGCGACCGCACCCCTCGCCGTGCGCTCGGCGTCGGACGTATGGCTGCTGTTCGCGGTCCTGACCCTGCTGGGAACGGGCATGGTGCTCACGGACGCGGCGGAGACCGCGCTCATGGCCGCCGCCGTGCCCCGGGAGCTGCGCGGCGACTTCAACGGCCTGGTGCACACCGCGTTGGAGAGCACCAAGCTCCTCGCGCCGCTGGCGGGAGCCTGGCTGTTCACCGTCTCGGGCGGGCCCGCGGTCGCGGTACTGGACGCCGTCAGTTTCGTACTGGCCGCAATTGCCTTCCGGTTCATCCGCGTGCACGAGGACCCCTCCGCCGCCCGCGAAACGCGGCCTTGGACCACCCGGACCGCCGAGGGCGCCCGTTACCTCTGGCGGCACCCGGTGCTGCGCCCGCTGGTCCTCACTGGCGGGACGGCCATGGCCCTCTCCAGCCTGAGCAGTACGGCCACGTTCGCCCTGCTCGACACCGGGCTCCACCGGTCCCCGGCGTACGCGGGCGTACTGACCGCCCTCCAGGGGCTCGGGTCGGTGGTCAGCGGGCTGGCGGCGGGGGCGCTGATGCGCAGGATGCCGGAGCGCGTCTTCTCGGCGGCCGGACTCTCCCTCTTCGCCCTCGGCGTCCTCGCGCGCGCCACCCCCTGGGGACCGGCCGTACTCGGTGGAAGCCTGCTCATCGGGCTGGGCCTGCCCTGCGCGCTCATCGCGGCCATGACCGCCGTACAGCGGGAGACCCCCGGCGAACTGCTCGGCCGGGTCGCGGCGACGGCCGGCACCCTGATGTTCGCGCCCACCGGGCTCGCCCTGCTCATCGGCACCGCCATGGTGGCGGGCCTCGACCACCGGGTGCAGCTCCTCACGGCCGGCGCCCTGGGTCTGGCCTGGGCCGCCGCGCTCACCCTGACCGGCCGCGGCGGACGGGCCCCCGGCCCGGATGCCGGACCGGAGGGCGACGGGGCCGCAGGCGGGGTCAGCGCTCCTCGCGGAAGTCGACGTGGCGCCTGAGGACCGGGTCGTACTTGCGCAGCACCAGCCGGTCGGGGTCGTTGCGCCGGTTCTTGCGGGTGACGTAGGTGAATCCGGTGCCCCCGGTGGAGCGGAGCTTGATGATCGGGCGGATCTCATTGCGTGCCATGCAGCCACTATACGGGAATGGTTCCCATTTTCAATACGGGTGAGCCGGGCCGCTGCCCGCTGACCGGGCACCGGCCGGAGCGCCTCGCGGAAATGGCTGGCAGGTGCATGACGAACTCACGTGATCCGGGGCTACCTTCTTAGAGCTTCCGGAGGGGCGGCCGTCCGAACGCCCAGGTCACCGACGGGCGTTGGCGGCGCCTCCCACGCCCCGGCTCCGCCCCAGGGGCCGGGCCCCCACACGTGAAGGAGCACCGCCATGTCCTTGGGCACCTGGCTGAAGGCCGGCACCTCCGCCGCCGCCCTGGTCCTCGCCGCGGCGACCGCCGCGACCGCGGCACCCGCACCCGCGGCGATACCCGGCACCGCCGCGGCGGCAGTGACCCTCCGCTACGACGACAGCCGGGCGGGCGGCTGGGAAGCCGCCGTCGCGGCCGGGGTCGCCAACTGGAACGCGAACGTCAGCAACGTGCGGCTGGTGAAGGCCGCACCCGGCACCCGGGCCGAGATCGTCATCGTGGCCACCACCGGCTGGCCGCAGGCCACCCTCGGGCCGGTCCGCCCGGGGCGGCAGGTGCGGGTCGAACTCGGCTCGCAGGCCGTGGACCAGGGGTACGACAAGACCCGCATCGCCGCGCACGAACTGGGCCACAGCCTGGGCCTCCCGGACACCAAGCCGGGCCCGTGCACCCAGCTCATGTCCGGATCCAGCGCCGGAACGGCCTGCACCAACGCCGTGCCGAACGCCGCGGAACGGTCCCGCGTGCAGTCCGCCTACGCGAACGGGCTCGCGGCGGCCGTACCGGCCGACGGCCGGTTCCTCGTCGACGCCCCCTGACGGGCCGCTCCGCACTCCGGAGGGTCAGACGGCCTTGGAGAGGAAGGCCCGGGTGCGGGGGTGGCCCGGGGCGTCCAGGACGGCGGCGGGCGGGCCCTGTTCGACGACGGTCCCACCGTCCATGAACACGACGGTGTCGGCGACCTCGCGGGCGAAGCCGATCTCGTGCGTCACGACGATCATGGTGGTGCCGGCCCGGGCGAGGTCCTTGATCACGTCGAGGACCTCGCCGACCAGCTCGGGGTCGAGCGCCGAGGTCGGCTCGTCGAAGAGCAGCACCTTCGGTTCGAGGGCGAGGGCCCGGGCGATGGCCACGCGCTGCTGCTGGCCCCCGGACAGCTGGCGGGGCCGGGCGTCGGCCTTGTCGGAGAGGCCGACCCGGTCGAGCAGCCGGCGGGCCGTCGCCTCCGCCTCCTGCCTCGGGCGCCGCAGCGCGGAGACCGGGGCCTCGACCAGGTTCTCCAGCACAGTGAGGTGCGGGAAGAGGTTGAAGTTCTGGAAGACGAACCCGATGCGGGTGCGCTGCCTCAGCACTTCCTTCTCCTTGAGTTCGTACAGCCTGCCGCGGGCCCTGCGGTAGCCGACGAGGTCGCCGTCCACGCTCACCCGGCCGCGGTCGGCCTTCTCCAGGTGGTTGATGGTGCGCAGCAGGGTGGACTTGCCCGAGCCGGAGGGGCCGAGGATGACGGTGACCTCACCGGTCCGCACGGTCAGGTCGACGCCGCGCAGCACCTCCAGCGGTCCGAAGCTCTTGTGGACGCCGCGCACTTCGACCATGACGTCGGTCACGGGCTCGCTCCTCATGTGTGCTCGGCCGGGTTGATCTGCGCGGCCTCGATTGCGGAGGCGCCGGTGCCCCACTTCTTCAGGATCCGCGCGTAGGTGCCGTTCCTGATCAGCTCGTTGACGGCCGCCTGGACGGCCGGGGTGAGCGGGGAGTCCTTCTTGAAGGCGAAGCCCACGTCGAGGCGGTGGTACTCGCCGAGGAAGGTGGTCTGTGCGGCGGGCTGCGCGGCCTGGTGGCGCAGGCCGTTGATCGTCGACATGACGACGTCGATCCGGCCCTGCCGGAGTGCGGTGGTGACGGCCCCGGGTTCGGAGAAGACCTTGACCTCGTACGGCTTCTTGCCGGCGGCGGTGCACGCGCCCTTGCGTTCGGTGAGGGTCTTCTCGAAGGTGGTGCCCGCTCCGGTGCCGACGGTCAGTCCGCACAGCTGGACGAGGTCGGTGACCCGTGCGGTGAGCCGGGTGGTGCCCGTCTTGACCGCGAAGCCCTGGCCGTCGTTGACGTAGGTGACGAAGTCGACGCTCTTCAGGCGTTCGGCGGTGACGCCGAAGTTGCCCGTGCCGAGGTCGTACTTGCCGCTGCCGAGGGCGGGCAGGATCGTCTCGAACGAGGCGCCCTGCCGTTCCAGCTTCACGCCGAGGACCTTGGCCACCGCGTCGGCGATGTCGATGTCCTGGCCCGCCGGCGGTTTGTCCTGTCCGTTCGGGTAGTACGCCGAGGGCGGGGATCCGATGGAGCTGCCGATCCTCAGGGTTCCCGTGCGGCGTACGTCCGCGGGGAGCAGGGAGGCGACCGCGTCCACGGTCCGTACGCCGGCCACCGGGTCGTCGGCCGGTGCCTGGGCGCCCGCCGGCACGGGGGTCCCGCCGCCGCCGGAGCCGCAGGCGGTCAGTGCCAGGAGGGGCAGGAGGGCCAGTGCCGCGGTGCCGCGCAGGGCGGCACGCGTCCGGTTCCCGGGGAGGTTCAAGGGGCGGTTCACGGGGCGGTTCACTGGGCGGTTCACTGGGCTGCCGCCGCGTCTGCGCGGGGTACGGCCGTGGTCCTCGTGCGCCCGGGCGAGCCGGAGCGTGTACTCCTTGTCGAACCCGGCGCCGGATCGCGCGGTGGTTTCGGATCCGTCGTTGGTGGCGGCGATGCCGAGGAACTCCACGGGCATGGGGTGGCCTTTCGGAAGGACGTGGTGCGCACACGGGCGGGGGTGGGCGCCGGCTCGTACGGCGGCCGGCGGGAACGCGGAAGCGGGGCGGTGCGGTGCGGGGTGGTGCGGGCGTGACGACGCCGGGCGTCGGGGACTTCGGTACACCGGGGCGGCGGGCAGCGCACGTCCGGGCGCACGGCACACCGCCGTGCCACGGCGGGTGGTGCGCAGGGGATCTCGGCCCGCGACGGGGTCACCGAGGGAGGGAAGGGCCGATCAGGCAGCCCGCTGCCGCATCAGGCGCGACACGCTGCGGACCACACCCGACCGAAGTCGATGTGGCCGCGCGAGACGAGGCGCTGATGGGCGTTCATGCGACTACTTGAGCAGTACACGATGGTCTTCGTCAAGCAACCGCCCGGATCCCGGACGGTCTTCGCCAGCCGGACCGCACGCCCGGTTGACAGGGCCGTGCCGCGGGCGCATACGATCGACGGCGGATCGGCCCCGCCCCGCGCAGGGGCCCTTCCGGCCGCGTTGAGGGACGCGGCGAGCGTGACGACACACGTCCCGGGCCCCACCCGTCCACGCCGCGATCCCTCGACTGGAGGGCCTCCCATGGCCACCGTCCCTTCCGAACTCTCCCCCGCCACCGCGCGGTCCGCGCCGGAGACCGGCCCCGGACCCGAGTCCGGGCCCGGGTCCGAACCGCCGCGGATCGTGCCGCGGCGGCGCACGGGCCGGTGGCTGTCCGCCGCTGCCGCCCTGCTGGTCTTCGCGCTGGTGCTGCGTTCCGTGGTCCTCAACGACGCCTTCCAATGGGACGTGGTGGGCCGGTACTTCACCACCTCCGCAGTGCTGCACGGGCTGCTGCTCACCCTGTGGCTGACCGGCGTGGTGATGGTGCTCGGCTTCCTGGCCGGCACGGTGCTGGCGGTCATGCGGCTCTCCGAGAGCCCGGTCCTGCGCACGCTGAGCTGGGGCTACGTGTGGATCTTCCGCTCCACGCCGCTGCTGGTGCAGCTGCTGTTCTGGTTCAACATCGGCGCCCTGTACCCCACCCTGGGGCTGGGGATCCCGTACGGGCCCGAGCTGTTCAGCGTCAAGACGGTGAACCTGCTCGGCCCGACGCTCACGGCCGTCATCGGACTGACCCTGCACGAGAGCGCGTACGCCGCCGAAGTGGTGCGCGGCGGCATCCTTTCCGTGGACCCCGGCCAGACCGAGGCCGCGCAGGCGCTCGGCCTGAGCAGGCTGCGCACCCTGCGCCGGATCGTGGTCCCCCAGGCGATGCGCTCGATCGTGCCGACCGCCGGGAACATGCTGATCGGCACCCTCAAGGGCACGAGCATCGTCAGCGTGCTGGCGGTGCACGACCTGCTGTACTCGGTCCAGCTGGTCTACAACC
Organism: Streptomyces sp. NPDC044002; assembly: GCF_056434525.1. Classification (NCBI taxonomy): domain Bacteria; kingdom Bacillati; phylum Actinomycetota; class Actinomycetes; order Kitasatosporales; family Streptomycetaceae; genus Streptomyces; species Streptomyces sp. NPDC044002. Next base: position 45,665 of record NZ_JBWKEZ010000010.1, on the reverse strand, counting down.
AGAACTACCAGGTGATCCCGCTGCTGCTGGTGGCCACGCTCTGGTACGTGGCCGTCACCACCCTGCTGAGCGCGGGCCAGTACTACGTCGAGCGGTACTACGCGCGGGGCACCTCGCGCGACGGTGCGGCCGGCACCGGCCGAAAGCCGTTTCATTTCACCAAGAGGCGTTATGTGTACGGCGGATGAAATCGGCCCGCGCATTCGCGCATTCCGATATCGAGGCCGTTGACACCCCTTCTCCGGGCTGCCTGGCCGGCCCTTCAGGCTCCTCCGGTCCTCCGGGGGCGGGGGGGGGGGGGGGGGGGGGGGGGGGGGGGGGGGGGGGGGGGGGGGGGGGGGGGGGGGGGGGGGGGGTGGGGGGGGGGGGGTGGGGGGGGAGGGAGAAAAAAAAAACA
>NZ_JBWKEZ010000010.1:0-45258 GCF_056434525.1 Streptomyces sp. NPDC044002 | reverse complement strand
CCCTCCCCCCCCCCCCCCCTCCCCCCCCTCCCCCCCCCCCCCCCCCCGCCCCCCCCCCCCCCCCCCCCCCCCCCCCCCCCCCCCCCGGGCCGCTGGGTGACCACCGCCGTCGTACTGGTGCTGGTCTCCCAGGCCGCACACGGGCTGATCACCAACCCCTTCTACCAATGGGACCGGTTCGCCTACTGGTTCCTCTCCCACATCGCCGCGCTGACCAGCCGGATCCGGCTGTTCACCGCCGTGACCACGCTGAGCCTGCTCGATCCGGTACGGGCGTACGAGGACTACGCGACGCTCGACCACCTCTGCGACGGCCGGCTGGAGCTGATGATCGGCAAGGGCAACGGCACGGCGCAGCGGGACCTCTTCGACGTCACCCCCGAGGACCAGTGGGAGCGCAACACCGAGGGCTACGAGCTGTTCCGGCGGATCTGGCGCGAGGACAAGGTGACCGCCGAACCCCGCTTCCGCCCCGCCCTGACCGGGGCGGAGGTGCTCCCGAGGCCGTACCAGCGGGCCGTCCGGATCTGGCACGGCAGCGCCACGAGCCGGGAGTCCGTCGATCTCGCCGCGCGCCACGGGGACCCGCTCTTCTCCGCGAACGTCACCCACCCCATCGGCCCCTACGCCGAGCTGGTCCGGCACTACCGGGAGCGCTGGGAGCACAACGGGCACGATCCCGCGCACGCGGTCGTCGGCGCGGGCACGGCCGGCTTCCACACGGCCCCCACCTCGCAGCAGGCCGCACTGGCGTACCGGCCGGCCTTCGCCCGGTACCTCGACGCGCACGCGCGGCAGGGCCTGGAGCCGGTGTTCCCGACGCTGGAGGACTTCGTCGAGCGCAGCTCGGCGCTGATCGGCAGCCCCCAGCAGGTGATAGAGAAGGTCCACCGCTACCACGCGGAGTTCGGCCACACCGTGCTGCACCTCCAGGCCGAGCCGGGCGGGCTCACCGGGTCCGAGCACCGCGCGTCCCTGGAGCTCTTCCGACCCCGCCTTCCCGTCGGCGTGACCGCCCCCGCCTGCGGCAACATGGTGTTCACCACAGCGTGCACGTGGGGTAACAACCCGTTCCTAGCGTGACCGGTCGAGGGACGGACCTGCACCCAGCCCCACCGGGAGGCGTCGCATGAGCACCACCGAGTCACCACGGGCCACCGCCGGCACGACGGAGGGCGTCGCTGCCGGCGGCCAGGCGGTCGAGGAGACGCTGGAGGACTACACCCTCCGGTTCGCTCCGCGCAGCTACCGCCGCTGGACCCCCATGGTCGTGGCCACCACGGCACTCGGCGGGATCGCCTACATGGCCGACTTCTCCATCGGCGCCGGCATCGGCCTGGCCCACGGCACCGGCAACGCCCTGCTGGCCATCGCCGTCGCCGCGGTCGTCATCTTCGTCACCGGCTTCCCCCTCGCCTACTACGGCGCGCGCTACAACATCGACCTCGACCTCATCACCCGCGGCTCCGGCTTCGGCTACTACGGCTCGGTCCTCACCGGCGTCATCTTCGCCAGCTTCACCTTCATCTTCTTCGCCCTCGAAGGCGCGATCATGGCCCAGGGCCTCAGACTCGGCCTCGGACTGCCACTCTGGCTGGGCTACGCCGTCTCCACCCTCATGGTGATCCCGCTGGTCGTCTACGGCATGAAGGCGCTCAGCACGCTCCAGGTGTGGACGACCCCGCTCTGGCTGCTGCTCATGGTCGGTCCGCTGGTGTACCTGATCGCCGAGGACCCCGGCACGGTCGGCCGCTTCCTCGCCTACACCGGCACGGACGGGGACGGTGCCGTCAGCACCGCTTCCGTCATGCTCGGTGCGGGGGTGTGCCTGTCCTTGATCGCGCAGATCGGCGAGCAGATCGACTACCTGCGCTTCATGCCGCCCAAGACGGAGGCGAACAAGCGCGCGTGGTGGACCGCGGTGGTGATGGCCGGCCCGGGATGGGTCGTGCTCGGCGCGCTCAAGCAGGCCATCGGCGTCTTCCTGGCCGTCCGCGTCATCGCCGAGGTCGGACCGGCCGCCGCGCCCGAGCCCATCCGGCAGTTCCGCGGCGCGTTCGAGGCGATGATGCCGTCCTGGACGGTCATCCCGCTGGCCGTGGTCCTCGTCGTGATCAGCCAGATCAAGATCAACGTGACGAACGCGTACTCCGGATCGCTGGCCTGGACGAACGCCTTCACCCGCGTCACCGGGCGCTACCCGGGCCGCATGGTCTTCGTCCTGGTCAACCTGGCGTTCGCCCTCGCGCTGATGGAGGCCGACATGTTCAGCTTCCTGGGCGGCGTCCTGGGCTTCTACTCGAACTGCGCGATCGCCTGGGTGGTCACCGTGGCCACCGACATCGGCATCAACAAGTACGTGCTGAAACTGTCCCCGCTCCGGCCGGAGTTCCGCCGGGGCATGCTCCACCCGGTGAACCCCGTGGGCGTCGTCGCCTTCGTCGCCTCCTCCGGCCTGTCGATCGCCCTGTACTTCGGCCTCTTCGGCGACAGCCTCCAGCCGTACTCGCCCGTGGCGGCGGCCGTCATCGCCTTCGCCCTCACCCCGCTGATGGCCGTGGTCACCCGGGGCCGCTACTACCTGCGCCGCGCCGACGACGGCCTCGCCGAGCCGATCCTGGACCCCGACGGCAACCCGAGCGCGGCCGTCCTCGACTGCCACGTCTGCCAACAGCCGTACGAGCGCCCGGACCTCACGGCCTGCCTCGCCCACGACGCGGCCGTCTGCTCGCTGTGCCTGAGCACCGACAGGACCGGCGAGCACGTCCTGCCGGCCACCGCGTAGCCGCGGCGGGCGGGGCGGCTCACCCGATGGGGTGGATCGCGGTGCTCCAGTGAGCCCAGCGCGGCCCGCCGTACGTGCCGGGCCGCGGCGGCCCCAACAGGCTGTGGCCTGTCCAGTGGGAGCCGCCGGCCCGCTGCATGGCGGCGGTGAGCAGACGAAGGGTCTCCATGTCCACGTCACTGTCCACGTCGCCGTCCGCAAACTCCGGTCCCGTCGACCCGTCCGCGCACGCGGCCGCGTCCACATCCGCCCCGGCCCCGGCCCCGGCCTCCGGCCGCAGGAGAATCCCGCCGCGCCGGGGCGCGGCCGCGGCCGTCGCCGCCGGACTGGCGCTCGTCCTGGCCCTGCCCTCGCCCGCGCTCGGCGCACCGGGCGACCCCGATCCGGCCTTCGACGGCGACGGCAGGGTCGCCACCGACTTCGGCGGCGGCGGCTACGACGAGAGCCGCGGCATGGTGATCCAGGCGGACGGCAAGATCGTCACCGTCGGCCTGACCGTCCCCGCGGCGGGCGGCTACTCCGACTTCGCGCTGGCCCGCTACAACCCCGACGGCAGCCTCGACCCGACCTTCAACGGTGACGGCGACACCGACGGCAGGATCACGGCCGACCTGCGCGGCGGCGACGACACGGCCGACGCGGTGGCGGTGCAGCCGGACGGGAAGCTCGTCGTCGCCGGCTACAGCGCGGACCCCGACGGCGGCGGGGCGTTCACCGTCGCCCGCTTCAACCCGGACGGCAGCCTCGACAGCAGCTTCGACGGCAGCGGTTTCACGACCACCGACTTCGGCACCGGTGGCCCGCAGGAGGCCCACGCGGTCGTGGTCCAGCCCGGCGGCGCCATCGTGGCGGCGGGCGGGAGCGGCACCGACGTCGCCCTGGCCCGGTACAACGCCGTCAACGGCAGCCTCGACACCACCTTCGGCGACGGCGGCAAGGTGACCACCGGCTTCGCCGGAGGATCCGCGACCGCGTTCGACGTGACGCTCCAGTCCGACGACAAGATCGTGATCGCGGGCCGCTCGGGATACAACTACCCCTCCAACGAATCCGACTTCGCGCTCGCCCGCTACCACCCGAACGGCAGCCTGGACACCACCTTCGGCGACGCCGGCCGGGTCACCACCCCCTTCGCCGGTGCCGACGTGGCCAACGGGGTCGAGGTCCAGCCCGACGGGAAGATCGTCACTGCGGGGAACAGCGGCTTCGACTTCGCCCTCGCCCGCTACAACCCGGCCGACGGCAGGCTCGACAGCAGCTTCGACGGCGACGGCAAGGTCACCACCGACTTCGGAACCAACACCCTGGACGGGGCCGCCGACCTGGCCCTCCAGCCCGACGGCAAGATCGTCGCAGCGGGCATCAGCCTGGCCGACTTCGGCGTGGCCCGCTACCACGCCGACGGGTCCCTGGACAGCGGCTTCGGCACGGGCGGGAAGGTCCACACCGACGTCTCCTCCGGCTACTTCGACACCGCCAACGCGGTGGCCCTGCAGTCCGACGGGAAGATCGTCGTCTCCGGCAACACGGGCGACGACCGGGGCCTCGTCCGCTACCAGGTCACCACCCCGCCGCCCCCGCCCGGAGTGGACCTGGCCGTCACCAAGACCGGCCCGGTCTCCGTCAGCATCGGCGACCAGGCCGCGTACACCGTGACGGTGACCAATACGAGCACCACCACCACGGCCACCGGAGTCACCCTGGCCGACACCCTCACCGGCCCCGCGGCCCTCCTGTCCGCCACCCCCGCCCAGGGCACCTGCACCCTCTCCGCCGCCACCGCCAACTGCGCGCTCGGCACCCTCGCCCCCGGTGCGCAGACCACGGTCAGGTTCGTCGCCGAACCCCGCGCGACCGGCACCCTCTCGGACCGGGCCACCGCGTCCGCCGCCCAGACGGACCCGGCGACCGCCAACAACACGGCGACGGCCGCCACCACCGTCAACAACGCCCGGGGCTGCACGATCATCGGCACCAGCGGCACCGACACCCTCAACGGCGGCTACGGCAACGACGTCATCTGCGCCCTGAGCGGCAACGACACCGTCCGGGCGAGCTACGGCAACGACACGGTCCACGCCGGCCCCGGCAACGACAACGTCGACGGCGGCTTCGGCAACGACACCCTCCTCGGCGGTCCCGGCAACGACACCCTGACCGGCTACTACGGAGAAGACCGCCTCGACACGGTCGACGGGGTCCCGGGCAACGACAGCGCCAACGGCGGCTTCAACACCGACACCTGCACCACCGACCCGGGCGACACCCGCATCAGCTGCCCCTGAGCACCGCCCGGGAACTCCGCACGGGGGCGCCGCTCTCCGGGGTCGTACCCGGAGTGGGGAACGGCGGACGAAACCGGGGCGGCGGCCGCCACGCCTCACTAGGATGCGGGCCTGCGAGTTGCGAATCCCCGGGGGTGCTCCATGATCGTGCGGGTGGGCTTGATCGGCGACGAGGCGGGCGACGAGCTGCGCCGGCTGGAACAGTGGCTGCGGCAGGACCGGGAACTCGGGCGGGTCACCATCACCGCCCAGGCCGCGCCGGCCGGGGAAGGGGACATGGGCCCGGTGGCGGAGGCCCTGCACCTGCTGGTGGAACCACGGGTGGTGCTGACGGCCGTGGCGGCCTCCCTGGGCACCTGGGCCGGCGTCCGGCGGCGGGCGGTGCGGATCCGCGTGCGCAGCGGGGACAAGGAGGTGGAGATCGACGCCTCCCGGCTCCAGGACCCCGACGAGGTCGCCATCCGCATCGTCCGCGTGCTGGACGGTCGGTGAGCAGCGCCTCCCTCCCGTCCTACGGCTCGTCCCGCGCCGTACTGATCGGCACCGCGACGTACGCGTCGCGGGACCTCAAGGCGATCCCCCACTCGAAGCACAACGTCCGGGGCCTCGCGGACGTGCTCACCGACCGGGCGCTGGGCGGTTTCACGGCGCGGGACGTGCGGCTGGTCGACGATCCCGGCAAGGCGCAGGACATCATGGGGCCCGTGGCGGCGGCCGCCGAGCAGGCGGAGGACGTCCTGCTCGTCTACTACAGCGGCCACGGGCTGCTGACGGGCGCCGGCGACCTCCACCTCAGCCTCACGGAGAGCGAGCCCGGTCTGGACTGGACCAGCCTGGCGTTCTCCTACCTGGCGGGCGTCGTCAAGGAGTCCGACGCGACCGTCAGGATCGTGATCCTGGACGCCTGCTACAGCGGCCGGGCGCACGCCGACCTCATGTCCGCCGGGCCCCGGCTGGTGAAGGGCCAATTGTCCGTCTACGACGGCATCTACTCCCTCACCTCGGCTCCGGAGAACCGGACTTCCAAGGCTCCCCCGGGGGCCAGGTACAGCGCCTTCACCGGGTTCCTGCTGGAGACCGTACGGGAGGGGGTCCCGGGCGCCGGGCCGCTGGTGAGCCTGAGCGAGGTCTACCAGGTGGTCCGCCGCCGCATGCGTGCCGAGGGCCTCGCCCTGCCGGAGGAGTGCGGCAAGACGGGCGCGGGAGCCTTCCCCTTCGTACGCAACCGGCTGCCTCCCCCGCCGGCGCCCGAGCCGCTCCCCGCAGCCGTGCCCGCTCCCCGGGTCACCACCTCCGAGGGGCTCTCCTTCTCCACCGTCAAGGGCGCCGGGTACCGGATCGGAGACGTCGAGACACACCTGAGGGAGGTCATCAACACCGTGCGCGACCCCGACCGGTGGTCGCGGGCGGCGCCGCCGTACTTCCGCACCGTGTCGGGCCGCAGCGAGCACGGGCTCAAGGCCGAGGAGGTGGACGCCCACATCGCGCTGCACCGCTACCGGCCCACCACGTTCGTCGACGCCCTGCGCCTGGTGCTGATGCTGGAGCGCTTCACCCTCGTACGGGACACCGGACGTGCGGGGTGGCTGAAGGCCCTGACGAGGAACCGGTACGGCATGGCCGACGGGGAGAGGCTGGTCGGCCGTTCGGCCGGCGCCAAGGCCCCTTCCCTCGGGTTCACCGACACGCACCTGTGCGTGCTGGGCCACCAGGGGCTCCTGCGTGTCCCGTACTCCCAGCTCGGACGGCTCGGCGTGAACTCCTCGTCCCGTACGGAGCGCGTGGTGACCGTCACCGATCTCGGGGGGACCAGCGAGGACGTGGTCGTCGTGACCGTCCGCCTCGTCTTCGGGGACCGCCGGCTGGAGATCAGCGAGGGCGGCGAGCGCGTCTTCGAGTCCGCGCTGCGCCGCTTCCGCACGGCGATGGCGGACGTCCGCCGCCGCCACCCCGAATGGTTCGAGGACCTCGGCCCCTAGGTCCTCCGGGTGGTCGCCCGGGGGCCTCCTCCTCGGCGGGGGCCGATGAGGACGCGGCCCAGCAGGCGTGGGTCGGCCAGCGTCAGAGGTCCCGCGGTCATGTGGAAGAGGCCGGAGAAGGCGGTGTAGAGCTGCGGGTCATGGGGGACGGTGTCGATCAGGCGGTTCATGAACCAGTTGCCGGCCCCGACGGGCCAGGCGGACCGCCGTTGCTCCCAGGCCCGATCGGGGATGGTCGCCATCAGCCACGGGAAGGCGGTGACGCGGGCCAGCCGCTTCTGGAAGGCCGCACCGTCCAGGGGAGTGCGGGCGCGCCCGTTGCCGAGCATCTGCTCCAGGAGACGGGCTTCGAGTGCGGCGACGGTCATGCCCTGGCCGTAGGCGGGGTTGAAGGTGCACACCGAGTCCCCCAGGGCGATCAGTCCGTCGGGCCAGCGGGCAACACGGTGGTAGGCGATCTTCCGGTTGACCGTCCGGGCGTAGCGGCGCACGCCGGAGGTGGGGGTGAGGGAGGCGATGGTGTCGGCGACGGGGCCGCGCAGGGATTTCGCGAAGGCGAGGAAGTCGTCTTCGCGGGGCAGTTGGGTTCCCCCGGCTCCGTGCAGGGTGACGTGGATCGTGTTGTCCTCGATCTGGATGGCGTAGCAGCCCTTGTGGAAGTCGGGGGCCCGCAGGGGTTGCAGGACGCCCATCCACGGGAGCGGGGCCTGCCCTTCCGGGTAGGCGTAGGTGCGTGAGGCGTAGCCGACCTGGGCATCGACGGTCGTCGTACGGGGACTGGGCAGCCCGAGCGCGGCCAGCCATTGCGGCAGGTGGGAGGAGCGGCCCGAGGCGTCCACCACGAGGTCCGCGGAGATCTCGTCCTCGGCGTCACCTTCCTTGACGCGCACCCCGGTGACCTTGCCGGAGGTGGTGGTGCGCAGGCCGGTGACGGTCAGCCCGTCCCGCAGGGTGACGGGCTCCAGCGCCGTCACCCGTTGGCGCAGGACGTGCTCCAGGAGCGGACGGGAGAAGGTCTGGATCGGCATGCCCATCGGGGTGGGCGGCGGGGTGCCGTTGGGAAGCACGGCGCACAGCCCCTCGCCCCAGTCCCACACCGGCGCCCCGGCCCGTTCCAGCTCGGCCCGCAGTCCGGGGAAGTAGCCTTCGAACACTTCCGCGCCGAGGGCCAGGAGGCCGTGGACATGATGCCCTTGCGGCACTCCGGGCCTGGGGGCGGACGCGCTCGGAAGCGTGTCGCGTTCGATGACCGTGACGGCCTCGAAGCGGTCGGCCAGGACCCGGGCAGCGGCAAGACCCGCCGTGCCCGCCCCGATCACCACCGCGTGCCGGACGTCCGTGTCCCTGGGCATGCCGCTCCCTTCACCTGCGGGCCGAACCCCGCTGTTCCCAGGGCCTTCCCTGCCCCGTGCGGCCAACGGATATACCGATCTCCGTAAGTGATCGAATACGTTCCGTAGCCGAACCGGAATTGCCTCAAGTTGCGCGAATCCCCTCGCCCGTGGGGGTGGGGGCCGGGCGGCGAAGGGGTTGGTCCGCGGGGCCGGCGGGACCAGGTACCGTCTTTGTCATGTTCTTACAGAGACCGATGTCCGAGTGAGAGCGTCCCCCACCGACGAATCCGCAGACCACTTCACAGCACCACCGGGAGAACCCGTGCCCGACAGCAAGAACATCAACAACCCCGTGGGCCAGGGCGGCGGCCAGCGCAAGAAGCTGTCCCGCGCCGAACGGCAGAACAACGGTCCGCACCGCAACCTCGACCGCCAGGGTGCCGCCGACCGCAAGGCGGAGCTGGTGCGCAAGATGCGCGAGAAGGCACGCGCGGCCGAGAGCGCCAAGCAGGCGGGCGACGACACCGCGCAGAGCTGACGCACCGCGCGGGGCGGGGCGATGTCCCCGTCATCCGGCCCGCCACCGCCGGGCATCCGCGGCCGGGCGATCCGTGCGTCACGGCTCCTTTCCGAAGACGAGGACCTCGGTGGCCGCGAAGCCCATGGGCGCCGGGAAGCCGGCCTCCAGACGGCACCCGAGGGTCGCGAAGAGGTCCACGCACACCTGGCGGGGCATGGCGGCCGGATACGAGTCGTGTCCCGCCCCGCCCCGGGTCGCCCAGGCGCGCATCGTGGCCGGGTCCAGGCAGGTCTCCGTCATGACGTCGAAGACGATCCGGCCGCCGGGTCGCGTGACGCGTGCCATCTCGAAGAAGTAGCGGGAGGCACTGAGGAAGGTCACGGTGTTGAAGACCTTGTGGGCCTGGACGAGATCGACGCTCCCGTCGGGCGTGGGGGCGAGGCTGCATCCGGCGGTCGGCTGCGCCACCACCTGGAACGTGTCCACCAGGTACTCGGCCCAGGGGGCCGCCGTCTCGTAGATCTCGTACTGGCCCGGGGAGCACTCCTGCAAGGTCTTCTCCAGGTAGCGGCCGGACCCCGGGCCGATCTCCAGCACCGTCCGGGGATTCGCGGCGAACACTCCGAGGGTGCGCAGTCGGTCGACGGTCGACTGCGTCGCTCCGGGCGTGCCGTTCACGACCTCGTCGAGGTAGTCGCCGACCGACAGGCCGGCCGACCGTGCGGCCCGCATGGTCGCCTCGAACGGGAGGAAGTCGTCCACACCACCGCGGTTGTTGATGCTGCGCACGATGTCGAACCCGGTGCGCCCCAGGAGCCGCTTGAGACCCGCCTTCAGCACTGCCGTTCCCTTCTCTTCTCTGCTGTGTTCATTCGGCATGACCTCCCAGGACTCGTGCGCGAGGACATGGCGCGGTGGAGTGCTGCCGGGGAGTGACGGGGCGCAGGGCTGTACGCGGTGCAGGAGGGCCGCGTGGACATTCGGCCGCGGCGGCGTGACGGCCGGCCGGGCAGGACCGCTTGCGCGGCGGCAAGGGCGAGAACGACCGACCATACGACAGCGGCACCTGCGGGAGGACGCTGAACCGAGTGATGACGGTCAAACGCACGGAACTTCGGCATGGCCCGGCCATCATGACCGGTCCCGGTCCTGTCCCGAGGCTGAATTCGGTACTCCGCAATACCCCGCCTCCGGTCCGGGCGGATGGCGTGCTCGTCATCCGCCGGCGTTGTCAGTGGCGGCTGAAAGAATCCCGGAATGACAAGCCCTGCTGCTGCCATTGCCGCCTACTGGAACGCTGCCGCCCCGGACTTCGACGACGAGCCCGACCACGGCCTGCGGGCCGCGAACACCCGCGCCGCGTGGGCGGGACTCCTGACCGCCTGGCTCCCGCCGCACCCCTCGGACGTGCTGGACATCGGCTGCGGCACGGGATCCCTCTCCGAGCTGATCGCCGAGGCGGGGCACCGCGTGACCGGGGTGGACCTGGCGCCGCGCATGGCCGAGCAGGCCCGGGCCAAGCTGTCGGCCGCCGGCCTTGAGGGCCGGTTCCTGGTCGGCGACGCCGCCATGCCGCCGACCGGGGAGGAGAGGTTCGATGTCGTGCTCTCGCGTCACCTCGTCTGGACCCTGCCCGACCCCCACGCCGCCCTGCGCGAGTGGGCCGGCCGCATCCGCCCCGGCGGCCTCCTCGTCCTCGTCGAGGGCCGATGGCGGGAGGCCGGACAGAGCGACGTGCCGTACGTCGCCGGCGCCGAAACGCTGCCGTGGCACCTGGGAGTCACCGCCGCCGACCTGGCGGAGGTGGTGCGCCCGCTCGTCAGGGACCTGCGCATCGAACCCCTCAGCGCCAACGCCGACCTGTGGGGCGGGCCGGTGACCGACGAACGCTACGCCCTCGTCGCGCGGGTCTGACCGCGCCCGTTCTGCCGTCGCCGGGGCCGCACCGTGAGCGCCGGCGAACGGCAGGCGGTTGCGGCCCTTCGAGCGTGGGTACCTCACCGGGATCCGGTGAAGGGGGAGCAGTCGTGAGTGACCGTCGGACAGAGCTGGTCGTGTCCCCGGACAGGAGCCGGTTCGGCCGGGTGGCCTGGGCGATCGTACCGGCTGCCATCCTGCCGGGCATCAGTTTGACGCTCATGCTCGCCGGCGGGGAAGGCACCAGTGAGGGACTCGGGCCGGCGGCCGTACCGGCGGCCGTCGTCCTCGTCGCGCTCCCCTTCCTGTGGTACGTGACCTACGCCGTCCTGCACACGGTGAACTCGTACGTGGCGCTCGTGGACGACGCCGTCCTGGTGCGCAACTGGGCGCGCCGGGTGACCGCCATCGAAGGCCCCGGCTTCCTCGTCCGGACCCCCATCGACTCCAACGGCACCTCCGGCGAGGTGCTCATCGTGGGTGATGACCGTGCCGCCGTCATGCTCAACCCCCGGCAGTGGCGGGAAGCCGAACTCGACCGCGTGTGGCGCAGTGCGGCTCTTCAGCAGCAGCCCGGGGGGCTGCCGACTCCACGAGAACTGCGCAGGCGTTACCCGACGATCCGGATACCTCTCCACATCCGATACCCCGGCACCGTCTACACCTTCTGGACCCTGCTCGTCGTTCTCTACATCGGGATAGTGATCAACGTCTTCGCCCGCATCTGAGTTCCCGTGCGGTCGTCGGGCCGTGCGTTCCGCACCCGACGACCGCACGACCGCACGGAACGCCGCGGTCAGGAGGAGTTCGGGTCAGCGGACCTCGGTGACCCGGTGCTCCTTGCGCGCGCCGCAGTTGGAGTTGTACACCTGCACGTGCACGTTGCTGATGCCCCCGCCCCAGTCGACGCAGTGGCCCTTGCCGTACACGTAGGCCGGGCCCGCGTACGACGTGTACCGGCCGAAGTCCTCGCCCCGCTCCCAGGTCTCGGGAACCTCGATCCAGAGGGCCATGTCCACGGCCGCACCCGGGTTGTTGCGGATGGTCGCGACGCAGTTCTTGCCGTTCGAGGCGTTGTACGTCAGGTAGACGGTGCCCAGCGAGCCGATGGCGGCCGAGTTCACGGTCTTGTAGGCGCTCCCGCAGACCTTCTGCGGTGTGGTGTTGGGCGCGGCGGAGGCGGGCGCCGCCAGCGCGGTCGTGGCCCCCAGGGCCATGGCGGCGAACGCGGTGGTGGTGAGGACGGGACGGGTGAACCTCATGTTTCCCCCTGCTGGTCATTGGAGTTGGTCGCTCCTGCATGGTGTGACATGCAGGACGGCGGAACGGTTGCGCATCGTTCGCAAAAGATGCGGCCTCGCGCCGCTGGGCACGGGGGGGCGGGCGCGTCGTCAACGTCTCCTCCTCGTCGGCCGCACCGCCTGAAGGGACACGCCGGCGGCAGGACGAGCGCCGATACTCTGCCGATGGACTCCACCTACCGCAGTACCCGGGGCAGGGAGCACATCCGCCGCTGGTGCACCGACCGGCTGGACGCGTGGCCGGTACCGCACGAGCGGACGGAGACGACCGCCAACGGCGCCCGGACCCACATGGTCTGCTGCGGGCCATGCTCGCGCCCGGCCATCTGCCCCGCCCCGAACTGGTGGAGTGGATGACCCTCGTCGCCCGCCACTCCCGTTCCAGCGGTGCGCCCGGCGCGGCCGAACTGCCCGCACGGATGGTTCCCCGGCTGGTCGCCACGGGGGCCCACGACACCTTCCTGCCGCCGCGACGGCTCCGGCCGGCCGTGCACGCGACCCTCGGCCCGAACTCCACGTCGTTCCCGGCGCCGGACACCTCGTGGTCGAAGAACACCCCACCCGCGTGGCCGCCCTCGTGCGAGACTCCACCGGCTGACGGGGACGCCGCCCGCACGGCGGCTTCGGAGCGGTGGTGGAGCGCACCCGTCAGGATGCCGTCGGTGCGGCGTCAGCTGTGCGTCAGGGGTGCGTCAGGGGTCTCGGCCGGGGGGTCCGGCCGGTCCTACTGTCGATCGCATGGGACGACGTATCACTCAGCCCTCGACCGGCACTGGAGCGCCCGCACAGGACGCGCAGTGGGCCGGGGAACGGCGGTCGGCGGCCGGCGTGGCCGTCCTGTTCTTCACCGCCCTCTTAGGGCTGGACGCGGGTGCCGGCCGGCTCGACGTGACCCGCGGCATCCTGTGGACGGGCCTGGCCGTCCTCGTCTTCGTGATCCTGCTGCCCCTGCGGGTCTCGACCCGGCCGGGTCTGCTCGGCGCCCGCGGGCTGTTCGTGGAGCACACCGTCCGCACCGACTCGCTCGTCTCGGTCCGCTGGTCGGACGGGGTGTCCCAGCGGATGATCCTCCGGGACACGGAGGGGAACAGGGTCGAGATCGACCCGAGGGTCCTCGTGCGCAACCCCGCCATGTGGCGCCACCTCGACGCCGACGCCCAGACCTCCATCCGGCGCGGCACCCTGCTGTGCGGGGCCACCGCCATGCGCCGGCTGGCGAAGCGCATCGACGGCGAGACCGCCCGTACCGTCTTCAAGGTGTCCGGTCTGGACGGGGCTCCGCCCCGATGCGGAAGCGAAGGCGGAGGCGGAGGCGGCAGATGACGGCATCGGTGTCGCGGCGCACCGCGTGGGCGACGACGGAGCCGCGCTGGTTCTGCGGCGTCCGCTGCCACATCTCCGGGATGAGGACGGGCTTCCGCCGCGATCTCCCGGGCGGTCAGCGGGCCGCGGTCCCGCTGTGCACACACCTCCAGGCGGGTCCGCCCCACGGTGCCGGCCCGGTCGTGGGGCCCGGACGTGTCAGGGCCGTCGGGCCGTGAGGAGGACGGCGCCGTCGTCGACGGCCTGGTGGCCGGCACCGTAGTGGGCCAGCAGGTCCTGCTCCAGGGACGCCCGCATCGCCGGGTTGTCCGGGTGGTGGGCGTGCCAGAAGTCGGCGAGGATCCGGGCCGTCTGGGCGGCCTGCCGGTCGGGGGCACCGGGGTCGGGGACGAGGGCCGCGTCCGCGCGCCGGTACGAGATGTCGGTCAGTCCTGCTTCGACGCACTGCCGGGCCGCGAGGTGGAGCAGGTGGCCCTGGTGGTCGACCTGTTCCCCGGCCGGGACCACGCAGTGCCGGTTGAGGAGTTCGACCATGTGGTTGTCGGGAGTGCCCTGGACGAGTACGACCCGTGCGTGCGGGTCGTCCCGGTCGAGGACGCGGAGCATCTCGCGGACCGCCGCCTCCGGGTCGTCGGTGTAGTGGAGCACCCAGCTCGCGGTCACCGCGTCGAAGGCCCCGTCGGGGAACGGGAGGCGTTCGCCGCGGCCCGGGTGCACGGTGACGCCGTGCTCGGGCAGGTGCTGGATCGCGGCTTCGCGGTCCCGGTTGGGCTCGACGGTGGTGCAGGAACCGTGGCGGGCGGCGATGGCCCGTACACCGGCGCCGGTGCCGCCGCCGACGTCGAGGATGCGGCGGCAGCCGGTGAGGGCGTCGACGACCGAGTCGACGTCGTGGCGCCGGAAGTGGGGTTCGAACGCGGCCCACGCGGCGGTGCTCAGGGCGTGCGGGCCCCGGTAACGGGCGGGGTGCGGGTAGGGGCCGAGGAGCGCGTGGGCGGGCGGGGCCACCCGGCCGGTGCGCCGGGCGTGCAGGAACAGGTGCTCCTCGGGTCCGGCGATGCTGCTGTCGGGCTGGAACGTGGCGGTGTGGCGGTGCAGCACGGTCAGCCCGAGCTCCTCCAGGCGGGCGGCGAATTCCCCGGCGGGCAGGCTGCTGACGTTCATGCGGCGGCCCATCCACGTGAGGGTGGTCTCGTCCAGGTCGCCGGGGACGGTCGCGAACAGCAGGTATCCGCCGGGGGCGACCCAGGACGCGATGCGCTCCAGCGATGTCACCACGTCCCGCTGCGGCATGAGCAGCAGCGGGAAGAACGCGCAGACGGCGTCGAAGGGCTCCGCCGGCTCGAACGTACGCACGTCGGCGAGCCGGAAATCGCCGCCGGGCACCCGGGAGCGGGCCAGCTCGACCATGGTGGCGGAGACGTCGATGCCGGTCACCCGGAACCCCGAGTCGGCGAGCGTCCCGGCGACCGGCCGCCCGGTGCCGGAGCCGACGTCCAGCACGCTCGCCCCGGCCGGCAGCCGCTCCATGAGCCACCTCAGCGCCTCGCGCTGACCGGGCAGCCCCGCGAAGGCCCGCTCGTACTCGCCGCCCAGCTCGTCGAAGACTTCCGCCGCCGACGCCGCGATGCGATCTTCCACCGTGTGCTCCTATGCGGTACCCCAGTCGTGATGAACCAGCAGATACCACCAACCGTCGTCACGTCCCGGGCGGCACACCGCGCCGCCCGGCTTTGGTCCGACCGGCTGGATGTGCCGGTGGTTCGTGCCGGGGTGCTCCGTGCGGCGGCGGAGCCGAGGATATGAAGGGCTCAGCCGTCCGTGGGCGGCGCGTCGTGGTAGGGGTTGCGCGGCTGGGCGACGGCTTTCAGGACACCGGCCTCCATGGTCGGGACGGGGTTCTCGACGGGGACGGGCTCGGCGGTGACGACGCCCGTGACCTCGGCCCAGGTGTCGTTGGCGGGTGCCTTCACTCCGTGCACCTCGACGCGGAGGGTGCGCGCGTCGGCCGCGCAGCAGCTGAGCTTCAGGCGGTTGAGGTACCAGGTGTCCGGGCTCTTGCCGGGGGATACGAACCCCAGTAGCCGGACCTCGCGGCCGCCCAGGGTCTTCGGCGCGTGTACGGCGCGTCCGATGAACTCCTCCAGGGCCATGGGGGTGACCTGCGCGTCCGCCAGATCCTCGTAGCCGGTCTGCTCGACGCTGGACGCGGCCCCTTCCCGCGAGGCGGTGTACGAGCCGAGGGCCGGCGGGGCGACGAACATCAGCGTGAGGGCGGGTGCGGCAAGGAGCCAGGCCACCTGCTTGGCACCTCCGTGCCCGTGCCCGTGTCCGTGGGCATCGCTCCCTTCCGTGCCGTCGTCCGCCGTCTCCCGCCAGCGGCTCGCCAGCTCGACCGCCAGTCCCGCGAAGCCCAGGACGGTCAGCAAGACCCCGCACGCGACGAGGTACGGCCACATCCCTTCCTTCACGTACCGGAGGTACACCTCGTTGGGCACCGTGATGTGGAGCAGGCCCGCGCCGGCCAGCACCAGCAGCAGGGGCGAACCGAGTCCGCTCAGCAGGGGCTCTTGTTCCGCTTCGGCGGGTGGTCGTGCGGTCACAGGAGGACACCTCCGACGAGTGCGCAGCACAGGATCGCCACGACGAACGTGGCGGCGCAGAACCGCACCGCGAACGCCCTCCCGAAGGCCCCCGACTGCAGGGCGATCAGTTTCATGTCGACCATCGGGCCCACCACCATGAAGGCGAGGCGGGCGGTGGGCGAGAAGCCGGTGAACGAGGCCGCCACGAACGCGTCCGCCTCCGAGCACACCGAGAGCAGGACGGCTAGCACCGCCGCCACGAGGACACCCAGCCACGGAGACCCGGAGAAGGCTTCCAGGACGGACGGCGGCACGAGGACGTTGAAGGTGGCGGCGGCCATGGCGCCGATCACCAGGAAGCCGCCCGCCTGCAGGAAGTCGTGCTGCAGGCCGCGCCGGAAGGCCTCCAGCCCGCTCGCGCCGGGTGCGTGCCGCGCGTGCCTCACCGGCAGCCGCAGCCACTCCTCACGCCCCCACCGGATCCACAGCCAGCCCATGACGACCGAGGTGACGAGCGAGGCGCCGAACCGTGCCGCCGCCATCTCCGGTTTCCCGGGGAACGCGATCACCGTCGAGACGAGCACCACCGGGTTCACGGCGGGTGCGGCGAGCAGGAACGTCAGGGCCGCCGCGGGAGCCACGCCCCGGCGCATCAGACTGCCCGCGACGGGCACCGAGGCGCACTCGCACCCCGGCAGCACCACTCCGGCGGCCCCGGCCACCGGCACGGCGAGGACCGGGTTGCGGGGCAGGATCTTGGAGAAGGCCCGGGCGGGGACGAAGGCGCCGATGGCCGCCGAGACGACGGTGCCCAGGAGCAGGAACGGCACGCCCTGTACGACGATGGCCACCAGGAGGGTGCGCCATGCTCCCAGCGCCGCGAGCCCGGACAGCCGCTCCGCCCACGGTCCGGCGAGCACCGCGACCACCACGGCCCCTACCAGGGCCGAGCCGACCGCCCCCGTCCCCGCCCGGCGCCGTCGCCCCGAGCCGTCAGCCACGCTGCACCCCTTGCTCTTCATCCGTCGGGGCGCGGCGGAACACGCCCGGCCCGACCGGAGGTATCGCGGCGCGAGCGGGCACACACTAGCCGACGACAATCATATTCATCTACCGCTCGGCAGCCTGAGCGGAGGGACCCGGCAGGACGATCACCGTTGAGGGTGCCGGTCGTAATCAGCCGTGCGTGAAGTGCGGCGGGCGCTTGTCCACGAAGGCGGACATGCCCTCCTTCTGGTCGGCTGTGGCGAACACCGCGTGGAACAGGCGGCGTTCGAAGCGGATGCCCTCGGTGAGGGTGGTCTCGAAGGCCCGGTTCACGGCTTCCTTGGCCATCATCGCCACCGGCTTGGACATGCCGGCGACGGTCGTGGCCACGGCGAGGGCCTCGGCGAGCAGCTCGTCGGCGGGAACGATGCGGGAGACCAGGCCGGCGCGCTCGGCCTCGATGGCGTCCATGGTGCGGCCGGTCAGGCAGAGCTCCATGGCCTTGGCCTTGCCGACGGCCCGGGTGAGCCGCTGGGATCCGCCGATTCCCGGGATCACCCCGAGCTTGATCTCGGGCTGCCCGAACTTCGCCGTGTCCGCGGCGAGCAGGATGTCGCACATCATGGCGAGCTCGCAGCCGCCGCCCAGGGCGTAGCCGGAGACCGCCGCGAGGGTGGGGGTGCGGACCTGACCAAGACGGTCCCAGGCGGTGAACCAGTCCGAGAGGTACATGTCCATGTAGCTCTGCGGGCGCATCTCCTTGATGTCGGCGCCGGCCGCGAACGCCTTCGCGGAGCCGGTGAGGACGATGCAACCGACCTCGGGGTCCCGGTCGAGTTGCTCCGCGGCGGCCACGACCTCCGTCATGACCTGGAGGTCGAGGGCGTTGAGTGCCTCGGGCCGGTTGAGGGTGAGGACTGCGACACGGCCCTTGCGTTCGAGCAGGATGGTCTCGTAGGCGGTCATGCGGGAGTTCCGTTCTGGTTCGTTCCGCCGGGGCGGAGGGTGCGGACGATCGCCGAGAAGTCCAGGCCCGCGCCCTCGCCTCCGGCGAACGCGGCGTACAGTTCCGCGGCCTTGAGGCCCAGCGGCGCGTCCACCCCGCCGGCCCGCAGGGCGTTCGCGGCGAGGCCCAGGTCCTTGGCCATCAGCGGGGCGGCGAAACCCGGCCGGTAGTCGCGGTTGGCGGGGCTCGTCGGGACGGGCCCGGGGACAGGGCAGTTGACGGTGAGGGCCCAGCACTGGCCGGAGGCGGTGGAAGCGACGTCGTAGAGGGCCTGGTGGTCCAGGCCGAGGCTCTCGGCGAGGACGAAGGCCTCGCTGACGCCGATCATGGAGACGGCGAGGATCATGTTGTTGCAGATCTTCGCGGCCTGCCCGGCGCCCGCCGCGCCGCAGTGCACGGCCTTCTTGCCCATGGCGTCGAGGAGCGGCTCGGCGGCGGCGAACTCCGCCTCCCCTCCGCCCACCATGAAGGTGAGCGTGGCGGCTTCCGCGCCCACCACTCCCCCGGACACCGGGGCGTCGAGCGCCCGGTGTCCGGCCGCGACGACGGCCTCGTGCGCGGCGCGGGCGTCGGACACGTCGATGGTGGAGCAGTCGACGAACAGTGTCCCGGGGCGGGCGGCGGCCAGCAGCTCCTGGTCACGGTAGAGGGCGAGGACGTGGCGGCCGGCCGGGAGCATGGTGATCACCACGTCGGCCGTGGCGGCGGCCTCGGCGGCGGAACCGGCGGGCTCGACTCCGGCCGTGCCGGCGGCGGCCGTCAGCTCGGGGACGAGGTCGAAGCCCAGGACCCGGTGTCCGGCCCTGACCAGGTTGGCCGCCATGGGTCCGCCCATGTGTCCGAGCCCGATGAATGCGACGGTGCTGCTCACCAGACGACCTCCTGCGACGAAGCGGTCGCGACGAGCCGCAGCTCGTGCGCGTCGGGCGGGGAGAAGTACCGGTCCACGTCCGCCGGGGTGACGTCCTCCAGCGCGGCAGGGGACCAGCGGGGGTTCCGGTCCTTGTCGATGACCTGGGCCCGGATGCCCTCGACCAGGTCGGGCGAGGACAGTGCCGCGCAGGAGACGCGGTACTCCTGCTCCAGTACGCGCTCCAGCGGGCCGAGCCGCCGTGCCCGGCGGAGCGCGGCCAGGGTGACCTTCACGGCGGTCGGGGACTTGGCGGCCAGGGTGTCCGCCGCGGCCTTCGCGGCAGGAACGCCCGAGGCCAGCAGCCGTGCCACGATCTCCTCCGCGGTGTCGGCGGCGTAGCAGCGGTCGATCCACTCCCGGGCGGCGGCGAGGCTCCCTGCCGGGGGCTCCTGCACGTGCCGCTCCAGTACGGCGCGGACGGAGTCCGCTCCCAGCTCCCGGGCCAGTGCCGGCAGCGCGGCCGAGGGCACGAAGTGGTCGGCGAGTCCGCACAGGAGCGCGTCGGCCGCTCCGACGGGGGCTCCTGTGAGGGCGAGGTGGGTGCCGAGTTCTCCGGGGGCGAGGGCGAGGAGGTAGGTGCCGCCGACGTCGGGGACGAAGCCGATGCCGGTCTCGGGCATGGCGACCTTGGAGCGTTCGGTGACGATGCGGACGCTGCCGTGGGCGGAGACGCCGACCCCGCCGCCCATGACGATGCCGTCCATGAGGGCGACGTACGGTTTGGGGTAGCAGGCGATCAGGGCGTTGAGCCGGTACTCGTCGCGCCAGAAGTCCGCCGAGGCGGTTCCGCCGGTGCGGGCGTCCTCGTGGATCGCACGGATGTCTCCCCCGGCGCACAGGCCCCGGTCTCCGGCGCCCTCGATGACGACCAGGTCGACCGCGGGGTCGTCCGCCCAGGCCGTGAGCGCCTCCTCGATGCGGAGCACCATGGGGTGGCTGAGGGCGTTGAGGGCCTTCGGCCGGTTGAGGGTGACGTACCCGGCGCGGCCTTCGGCGCGCACGAGGACGTCCTCGTCGTCGTGGTGGTCCACGGGCTTGTCGTTGGTCATCGCAGTGTCTCCGTGAGTCCGCGCGCGACGATGACGCGCATGACCTCGTTGGTGCCTTCCAGGATCTGGTGGACCCGCAGGTCGCGGACGATCTTCTCGATGCCGTATTCACTGAGGTAGCCGTAGCCGCCGTGCAGCTGGAGGGCCGCGTCAGCCACCGCGTACCCGGTATCGGTGGCGAAACGCTTGGCCATCGCGCACAGGCGCGGGGCCAGTGGGTCGCCGCTGTCCAGGGCTTCGGCGGCCTGCCGGACCAGGGCCCGGGCGGCGGCGAGCTCGGTGGCCATGTCGGCCAGGCGGAACTGGAGCGCCTGCGCGTCCAGAAGACGGCTGCCGAACGCCTCCCTGTCGGCCAGGTAGGACAGGCTCCGGTCGAGGGCGCTCTGCGCGCCGCCGAGCGAGCAGGCGGCGATGCCCAGGCGGCCGCCGTTCAGGCCGTTCATGGCGATGCGGAAACCGTCGCCTTCCGCGCCGAGCCGCCGACCGGCGGGGATCCGGACGCCGTCGAGGACCACCTGGCGGGTCGGCTGGGCGTTCCAGCCCATCTTGCGTTCGTTGGGGCCGAAGGAGACTCCGGGGTCGTCGCGCTCGACGACGAAGGCCGAAATCCCGCCGGGGCCGGGCTCGCCCGTCCGTGCCATGACCACGTAGAGGTCCGAGGCGCCGGCGCCGGAGATGAACTGCTTGACGCCGGTCAGTACGTAGTGGTCGCCACGCCGCTCGGCGCGGGTGCGCAACGCGGCGGCGTCGGAACCGGCACCCGGTTCGGTCAGGCAGTAGCTGCCCAGGGTCGCCGCGGAGCAGAGACCGGGCAGCCGGCGGGCGCGCTGGACGTCGTCGCCGTACCGGTCGATCATCCAGGCGACCATGTTGTGGATGGAGAGGTAGCCGGCGATCGACGGGCAGCCCGTCGCCAGGGTCTCGAAGACGAGCACTCCGTCGCTGCGGCTGAGGCCGGAGCCGCCGTGTTCCTCGCGTACGTACACGCCGGCGAGGCCGAGGGAGGCGGCGCGCCGGATGACGTCGACGGGGAAGTGCTTGTCCTGGTCCCAGGCGACGGCGTGCGGGGCGAGCTGTTCCCGGGCGAAGTCGAGGGTGACCTCGGCGAGGGCGAGCTGGTCCTCGGTGAGGGTGGTGGTCACGGCGTTCACCCCATCGTCGGGATGGTGAAGCTCGCGCCCTCCTTGACCCCGGAGGGCCAGCGCGAGGTGACGGTCTTGGTACGGGTGTAGAAGCGGATCGAGTCGGGCCCGTGCTGGTTCAGGTCGCCGAATCCGGACTTCTTCCAGCCGCCGAAGGTGTGGTAGGCGACGGGCACCGGGATGGGTACGTTGACGCCGACCATGCCGGTGTTGACGCGGCGGGTGAACTCGCGGGCGGTGTCCCCGTCCCGGGTGAAGATCGCCACGCCGTTCCCGAAGGGGTGCTCACTGGGCAGGCGCAGCGCCTCCTCGAAGTCGGCGGCCCGTACGACGCACAGGACGGGGCCGAAGATCTCCTCGCGGTAGACGCGCATCTGCGGGGAGACGCGGTCGAAGAGCGTCGCTCCCGCGAAGAAGCCGTTCTCGTGGCCGTCCAGGGTGAACCCGCGTCCGTCCACGACGAGTTCGGCGCCCTCGCCGACGCCGATGTCCACGTAGCGGCGCACGCGGTCGAGGGCGTCGCGGCTCACCAGGGGACCGAAGTCCGCGTCGGGGTCGTCGGACCGGCCGATCCGCAGGGTGCCGATGCGGTCCTTGAGGGCGGCGACCAGCCGGTCGGCGGTCTCCTCCCCGACGGGCACGGCGACGGAGACGGCCATGCAGCGCTCGCCCGCAGAACCGTAGCCGGCCCCGATCAGGGCGTCGACGGCCTGGTCCAGGTCGGCGTCGGGCATCACGATCATGTGGTTCTTCGCGCCGCCGAAGCACTGGGCGCGCTTGCCGTGCGCGGCGGCCGTGGCGTAGATGTGCGCGGCGATCGGCGTGGAGCCGACGAAGCCCAGGGCCTGTACGCGCGGGTCTTCGAGGAGGGTGTCGACCGCTTCCTTGCCGCCGTTGACCACGTTGAGGACGCCCGGCGGCAGACCGGCTTCGAGGAACAGCTCCGCCAGTCGCAGGGGCACGGACGGATCGCGTTCGGACGGCTTGAGGATGAACGCGTTGCCGCAGGCCAGGGCGGGTGCGGCCTGCCACAGCGGGATCATGGCGGGGAAGTTGAAGGGGGTGATTCCGGCGACGACCCCGAGGGGGCTGCGCAGGGAGTGCACGTCGATGCCGGTGCCGGCGTTGTCGGTGAACTCCCCCTTGAGGAGGTGGGGGACGCCGGCGGCGAATTCCACGACTTCCAGACCGCGTTGCAGGTCCCCGTGAGCATCGGCGACGGTCTTGCCGTGCTCGGCGGACAGCAGCCGCGCGAGGCTGTCCCGCTCGCCCTCGACGAGCTGGAGGAACCGCAGCAGGACGCGGGCCCGGCGCTGCGGGTTCCACTTCCCCCATTCCGCCTGTGCGTCTTCGGCGTTGGCGATCGCCTCTTCGGTGTCGGCGCGCCCGGCCAGCGGTACGCGGGCCTGGACGGAGCCGGTGTTGGGGTCGTACACGTCGGCGAAGAGCCCGGAGGTGCCGGTGGTGTGCTTTCCGCCGATGAAATGGGTGAGTTCACGGACCATGGATGCCTGCTCTCGTCAGGTTGGATCCGGGGATGGCACGGCAGGCCGACGGACCGCACTCGGGTGGGGGTGCGCCGCTGCGGACTGCCGTGAGAACTACGAGCGCGCCGAATCGGTGTGTGCGCGCTCCGCCGGATCACCAGGGTCGTGGGTACAAACCGGTGCCATGCGTGTCTGCTCCATCCTCGTGGACAACACGGAACAATCCGCGGCCGGTATCCTGACTCCCGGATCCCCGCGTGCCGCCCGCCTTCCCGACAGACCTCGTCAGTGGCGTGTGGATGGCAGCACACTCCCCGGTCACAGTGGCGGGACCGTGCCGGACTCACACCGGCTTCCCTGCACCGCGGACCTTGTGCCACGAACATATAGTTGGACGTCCTAGTAAGTCCAGGGCCGACGCACGGACGGGCCATCTCACAGAACCCGCTTCCAGCCCACGCCCACCAGGTCGTACGATGCGTTCTGCTCCGGCCCGCGCGGCGGGAGCTCACAACCGAATGCATGCACAACTGGGGGAAGCCGGTGGGAATCCGGCGCTGACCTGCAACCGTGTGCGGGGCCCGGAGGGCACCGCGAGTCGGAGTACCCGGGGTGCGATGCGTACTGCTTCCCACTGTCATGGTCTGCAGCGCGAAGCCCCCACCCCGGGTCGGCGACCCCTGCCCGTTTCCTCACGGAGACGGGCAGGGGGACGGGCACGTGCGGCGGAGGGACCTCGGCTCAGACCCTCGTCCCTCTCAGGAAGAAGGCGTCATGCGCCAGTTCCCCGCCCGCCGCTCCGTGATCACCGCGGTCGCCCTCGGGCTCGCTCTCGCCGGCGCTCCGGCCGTGGCCGAGGCCGCCCCCCAGCCGAACACGAACGCGGCCGTCAAGGTCGGCCTGACCGTTCAGGGCCCCGACGGGCTGCTGTTCAAGGGCAAGATCAAGACCAAGGGCCACGACGTCACGACGGCCACGGGCGGCACCCACAAGTGCGACGGCACCAACGGCGGCGCCAACCCGTCCAAGGTCCCCACCCCGACCGCAGCGCTCGACGACGCGGCCCGCCTGAACTACTTCGCGTGGGACGGTACTTGGTACACGTCCTTCGACGACTTCTCCGTCGACACCATAAAGGACGTCAGCGGCGGCGGCTCCGCCTACTGGAGCATCGCCGTCAACGGCACCCCCACGCCGGTGGGCGGCTGCCAGTTCAAGCTCAATGCCGGCGATCAGGTGTCCTTCACCTGGACGTCCTTCTAGTCAGGAACCCCACCGCAGGGCGATGGTGTCGCCCAGGTTGACGACCTTGTCGCGGACGGCGCCGGCGAACGAGGACCCGTCCACGCTCACCTTCCACGTGCCGGAGCCGCTGTTGGCCTTGCCGTTGACGTCGGTGACGGTGCCGGTGCCGGACGAGGGCGTGACGCCGGTGACGCAACCGGACGGAGCGGCGGCGGTCACCGCCGCGTCGAGGACGTCGCCGAGCGTGGTGGTCGTACCGGTCGGCGTGAACGCCACCGAGCAGACCTTGAGGCTGCCGGCCCCGTCGTCGACCGTCAGCGCGAGCTTCGTCGCCGTACCGGCCGTGAAGGCGGACTGGGACACCCACTGCGGGGCGCCGGGGGTGACCGGGACGGGCGGGGCCGTGGTGAAGCCTCCGCCGGCCACGGCACGCAGCGCGTCGATGGAGGAGTAGGCCGAGGGCGCGGTGTCGGAGGGCTTGTACTTGAAGCCGCCCGCCGGGTTGTACTGATTGGCGATCAGAAAATCGATCGGGGTCTTGCCGCTGCCGGTGAGGAAAGCACCCGTCTGCGGGTTGAACCCGCAGGCGTTCAGTCCGGCGACGCCCCAGCCGTTGGAGCTGGTGTTGACCCCGTAGAGGGAGTTGAACGCGCCGCTACCGGAGACGAGCCTGCTCTTGAGGAAGTTCTTCGCCTGGACGACGTCGGCGTCGGTGTTCGGGACACCGGACACGCACAGGGCGGCCATGGCCGCACCGGTCATGTCGACGTCGCTCGCGGAGTTCAGGACGGTCGGGTTGCCCTCGGCCTTGTTGAAGGTCCAGCCGCCGTCCACGTGCTGGTTGGCACGGATGCGGGTGACCATCGAGTCGGTCAGCGCCTGCGGTACCCGGGCACCTCCGGCCTGGGTCTTGGCTCCGCCCAGCGAAAGGGCCGCGAAGACGGTGCCGTTGAAGTTCCCGGACGGGCCGAAGTAACCGGCCTCGGCCGTCTGCCAGTACGAGTAGATGTCGGCTATCAGATTGCGGGAGGCCGAGACGCGCGCCGGGTCGATACCGGCGGCGTAGGCGTTGAGCGTGCCGCGCTCGTAGTCGGTGACCACCGGGGAGGCCTGCGGCCAGCCCGCCGTCGACAGCAGGTTGCGGTAGACGGTGCGCGCGTTCTTCGTGGTGTCGCCGCCGGGGTAGACGTCGGCGACGGCCGTGCCGGCTGCCGCGAACGCACCGAACGCCCACTCGTTGGACAGGCCACTGCCCGCGTACGAACCATCGGCAGCCTGAAGGGACTTGAGATAGCTCACACCGTTCGTCCTGGACGTGGCGATCTGCGCGGGCGAGGAGGTCGCGGAGGCGGGCAGCGTGGTCAGGACGAGCGCGCCGAGCGCGGCGGGCGCCACGAACACGAGGCGGCGCGGGGTACGGATACGGGACATGGCCTGCTCCTGGAAATGAGGGACGCCGACCCGACCGCAGCTCTCGCAGGCGGGCAGCCCGGAGCTCGGTGGCGGCCGTCCGAACGCGTGGTACGGCTTGAGATGTGCCTCGCCAGATGGGCATTCGGGCTCGGTGACGGCCCCCTGCCGTCCCACACCGCTGCGCGTCAGCCCCGGATTCGCACCGGGTTCCCCCATGTGGCAGCCCAGGACGCTACCCGAGTGATCAAGGGTCTGCCAGCCGATGCGCGGTGGATCCGTCAGAGGGTTCTCGTGCCTTGCCGCGTGAGACGCAGACCACCTTGACGGTGTGTCAATCCGCGTGGTCCACTCCGACCGATAAGCACTCAGCTCCAGGGGAAGCCGGTCGAAATCCGGCGCTGACCCGCAACCGTAGGCCCGGCACCGCCGGGCGAGTCGGAATGCCTGGAGCCGGATTCTGCAGCGAGAAACGCCGTCGCGGACTACGGCGTGGTTCGAAACGGCTCCCCCGTGGCCCCACGGGCTGTGGAGCCCTTTGCCACGCACTGGTCCGCCCGGCTGACACGAGGGGCCGTGGTGGGGACCGCACAGCAAGCAGAGCGACACCCGGGAAGCAAGGGGCTGCTGTCGCTCGTATCGGCGGCGCTGCTGGCCTTCGCCGCGAGCGCGGCCTTCGCCGGCGCAGCGGCACCTGCCTCGGCCGACCCGATCGAGCGGTGCACGGCCACCACCGGGGCGATCGTCGCCGTGGACTTCGGCCCGTTCGGCGGCAAGGTGGAGAAGGGCTGCGACACCACCCCCACCACCGGCTACGAGCTGCTGCAGACCGCCGGGTTCACCATGACGGGCACCGTCCACGACGGGCCCGCCTTCCTCTGCCGCATCGGCAAGGGCACCGGCACCCAGTACCCGACCCCCGACAAGGAACCCTGCGTCCTCACGCCCCAGGCCACCGCCTACTGGTCGTACTGGACGGCCTCGCCCGGGCAGCGCAAGTGGTCCTACAGCCAGCAAGGGGCCATGGCCCGGAACCCGAAGCCGGGCGACGTGGAGGCCTGGGTGTACGGCGGCACGGACATCGCCGGCACCAAGGGCAGGCCGTCCTTCTCCCCGGACGACGTCCGCGGCTACTCCACCCCCGACCCCACCGTCCCGATGGCCCCGCCCCGGGTGCCGGCCGGACGCATCGACGTACCCGCGGCCGCCCGCTGGGTCACCGGGACGCTGACGGACGGGGAGCGCGTCGTCGACGAGGGCTCCACGGCCCCCAACCACTTCCTCTCCACGGAGGCCGTCTTCGCCCTCGCGGCGGCCGACCGCAAGAGCCCGGCGGCGAAGAAGACCGCCGATTTCCTCGCGACGCCCGCGCAGACGGACGCGTACGCCTACCCGGCCGGCAGGGACGGCATCCCGGACGCCACCGCCGCGGCCCGGCTCGCGCTGGTCGCCGAGGCCACCGGCAAGGACCCGCGCGCGTTCGGCGGGCACGACCTGCTCGGCGACCTGGTCACGTACGCCTGCCCCCGCGACATCGGCGACGGCGAGACGGTCGAAGGCTGCTTCACCAAGGGCGACTTCCGTACGACCGGGCAGGCCGACGCCCAGGCCATGGCCATGATCGCGCTGGTCAACGCGGGTATGACCCCGCCCCCCGGCTCCGTGGCCCGGCTGACCGCCCTGCAGTGCGAGGACGGCGGATTCACCAGCGTCCTCATCCGGCCCGGCAGTCCCGGGTGCGAGAGCGAGGCCGGCGCCACCGGCCTGATCACCCTGGCCCTGGAGCGGGCCGGCGGCCACGAGGCGGTGCTCCAGAAGGCCCGGAACCACCTGAAGCGGTCCCAGCTGGCGACCGGCGCCTGGCCCGCGGTCTCCTACGAGACGACCGGCAACCCGGCCGCCACCGCCTGGGCCGCCCAGGCGCTGCGCGCCCTCGGCGACGAGGCGTTCGCGGACGCCGGCGTCTCCTGGCTCTCCGGGCACCAGCTCCCGGCGGGCGGATTCGGCTTCGCCGAGGACGACACCGAGCCGAGGCTCCACCCCACCGCGGCGGCTGCCCTCGCGGGCGCCGGCGGTGACCTCGTCTCGTTGACCGCCAAGCCGGCCGAACCGCCGACCCCGACCACGCCGCCTACCCCCACCACTCCACCCACCCCGACCACGCCACCTACCCCGAGCACACCGCCGGCCGGTGAAGGGCCCGACCTGCAGAAGGGCGCCGCGTACCTGACGGCCCCCTCCCGCCTGGTCCAAGGCCGCTTCTACGAGAGCCGGCCCGAATCCGGATTCGCCGACTACGGCCTGACCATCGACGGCGCGTACGCGCTCGCCGCCACAGGCGGGGACAACGCCGCCCTGCGCAACATCGTCGACTTCATGGACAAGGGCGGCAAGGACGGCCAGAAGCGGGGCATCCACGACTGGACCCTCGTGGGCACCAAGTACGAGAACGGCGGCTCCATCGGCAAGGCGGCGGTGCTCGCCCAGGCCGTGGGCCGCGATCCGCGGAACTTCGGCGGCCAGGACCTGATCGCCGCCCTCGCGAAGATCACCTGCCAGGCGAAGACCTCGACCGTCCAGCAGTGCGCGGCCAAGGGCAACTACGCCTACGCCACTTCCGTCTTCAAGCAGTCCCTCGGTGTCATGGCCCAGCTCCGCGCCGGCGAGAAGGCCGCCGCGGCCGATCCGGCCGCCTACCTCAAGAGCCTCCAGACCCCGTCCGGCGCCTGGGTCAGCCTGATCGGCGAACCCAGCGGCCCCGAAGTGGACTCGACCGCCATGGCCGCCATGACCGTGGACCTGCTGCCCGACGCCGGCTCCCAGGCGGCGGTGGACAAGGCACTCGCCTGGCTGGCCACCCAGCAGAAGGAGGACGGCGGCTTCCCGGGCGCCGCCGGGAACTCCGTCAACTCCGCGGCCCTGGCCGTCCAGGGGCTGTCGCTGGACGCGCCCAAGTACGGCGCCCAGATCGCCAAGGCCCGCGCGTTCCTGGCGAGCCAGCAGAACGGCGACGGCGGCTTCAACGTGGCCAAGGGCGGCCAGACCGGCTCCGACCTCCGCGCCTCCGCCCAGGCCGTCGGCGGCGCCACCGGCATCTCCTTCGGCACGCTGACCCGCGACCTGACCGGCACCACCCCCCAGCCCGTGCCCGGCATCTCCGGAGGAACGTCCGGTGGTACCTCGGGCGGCAACGGCTCGCCCGTCATCGTGACGCCGGGCGAGAACGGCGGCGGCACGGGCTCCGCGGGTGGCTCCGGGGCTGGTGGCGGTCCCCTCGCGTCCACCGGAGCCCGGGTCGGCACGCTCGCCGCGGCCGCGCTGGTCCTGACCCTCGGCGGCTGGGGCGTCACCCGTGCCGCGAAGCGCCACCGCCGGCCGGGAGCGGGAGCATGAGCCGCGACCGCGCCGTGCGCGCCTTCGCCCGGGCCGCCGCCGCGCTGGGGCTGACGGTGGCGGCCTTCGCCGCCACCGCTGCCCCGGCCGGCGCCGCGCCGCAGCCGATGGCTCAGTGCACCACCTCTTCGGGGGTCGTCCTCGCCGTGGACTTCAGCCACTGGGGCGGCCCCGTCTACCGCTCCTGCGGCACCACCCCCACGACGGGCCACGAGCTCCTCAACCAGGGTGGCTGGGCCACGACCGGCACCGGCCACGACGGACCTGCCTTCATCTGCCGGATCGGCTACAGCGGACACCAGGGCGGCAAGCAGTACCCGACCCCGCAGCAGGACGACTGCGTCCTGACCCCGCCGGCGTCCGCCTACTGGTCGTACTGGCACGCCGATCCGGGCCAGAACGCCTGGGAGTACAGCCAGTTGGGCGCCATGCTCTACAAGCCGAAGCCGGGCAGCGTCGATCTGTGGATGTTCGGCGGCACGAACGTCGAAGGCACGGAGGGCCGTCCCACCGTCACCCCCGATCAGCTCCGCGCCAAGAACACCCGGCCCACCGGGGTCCCCGCGCCCCAGGACACCCGCACCGCGGCGCCGCTGCCGCCGGACGTCAACACCGGGCCCAGGCCGGAGAACCCGCCTCCGGCCGGCCCGCAGGCGACAGCGACGGCGACGGCGACGCCGCCCGGCCCCGCGGCACCGGAAAGTCCCCCGGCCCTGGCGAGCCCTTCGGACAGCGTCCCGCCCGCGCCCTCCGCGCCACCGTCCTCGTCCGGTGCTCCGGCCGTGGCCGCGCCCGGCCCCCAGGTGGTCGAAGCGGCGCCCGCCGCCGATGCGAAGCACGATGCCGGCTCGTACCTGCCCGCCGTCGCCACCGGTGCGCTGGTGCTGCTCATCGGCGCCGCGGCCGTGTACGCGGCCGCGCGCCGCCGTCGTACGGAGTAGCGGCGTGCCACGCACCACCACCTCGACGCAGGCGGCGAAGGCCTCCCCGTCCGGCACCGCGCCGGACACGGGCGGCCGCCGCCTGCCGCGCACCCTGCACCCCGTCGCCTGGTGGATCTGGGCCCTCGCACTGGCCACCGCCGTGAGCCGCACCAACAACCCGCTGCTGCTCTTCCTCGTCCTCGCGGTCCTCGGCTACGTCATCACCATGCGACGCACCGAGGCGCCCTGGGCCCGCGGCTTCAAGTACTACTTGTACCTCGCGCTGACCGTCGTCACGATCCGCGTCACCTTCCGCGCGGTCTTCGCCACGGGCATCACCCCCCGCGACCACTTCCTCTTCTCCCTGCCCCGCATCCCCACGCCCGACTGGTACGCGGGCATCCAGCTCGGCGGGCCCGTTTCCCTGGAAGCCCTGCTCTCCGCGGCGACGGACGGGCTCCGCCTCGCCTGCATGCTGTGCTGCATCGGCGCCGCCAACACCCTCGCCAACCCCAAACGGGCCCTCCGTGTCCTGCCCGGCGCCCTGTACGAGCTGGGGGTGGCCGTCACCGTCTCCCTCAGCGTCGCCCCGCAGCTCGTCCAGAGCGTGCAGCGCGTCCACCGCGCCAAGCGGCTCCGGGCAGGACGCCCGAAGGGCCTGCGCGCCCTGCGCGGCGTCATCGTTCCCGTCCTGGAGGACGCCCTCGAACGGTCCCTGCGCCTGGCCGCCGCCATGGACTCCCGCGGCTACGGCCGGGCCGGTACCGCCACCCGCCGCTCCCGCCGCCTGACCGGCGCCCTGATGCTGCTCGGCATGTGCGGCCTGTGCGCCGGGGCGTACGGACTGCTCGACGCGACCGCGCCGAAGCCGCTCGGGCTCCCGGCCATGGGCGCCGGGGCCGTGCTGTGCTTCGCCGGGCTGCGCCTGGGCGGCCGCCGGATCACCCGGACCAGCTACCGGCCCGATCCATGGCGCTTCCCCGAATGGGCCGTCGCCGGCTGCGGCGTGCTCTCCGCCGTCCTGCTCTTCGCGAACGTCGGCTTCAACGCGGCCGAGCTCAACCCCTCCATCTATCCGCTCAGCTGGCCCACCCTGCCGCTCGTGCCGGCCGCCGCGGTCCTCCTCGCGGGGACCGCCGGCTTCCTGGCCCCGCCGCCGACCGCGTCAGCCCGTGCGGCCGTCCCGCCCCAGCGCACCGAGGAACCCAAGTGATCACCTTCGACCAGGTCACCGTCCAGTACGAGGACGCGGCCGAACCGGTCCTGCGCGACGTCGACCTCACCGTCGAGGAGGGCGAACTCTGCCTGGTCGTCGGCCACACCGGCGCCGGCAAGTCCACTCTCCTCGGCGCCGTCAACGGCCTCGTCCCGCACTTCACCGGCGGCACCCTCTTCGGCCGCGTCCTCGTCGACGGCCGGGACACGGCCCAGCACCCGCCCCGCGAACTCGCCGACGTCGTCGGGGTCGTGGGCCAGGACCCCCTCGACGGCTTCGTCACCGACACCGTCGAGGAAGAACTCGCCTACGCCATGGAACAGCTGGCCGTCCCCCCGGCCACCATGCGCAAGCGCGTCGAGGAGACCCTCGACCTCCTCGGCCTGGCCGACCTGCGCCACCGCGCCCTGCACGAGCTGTCCGGCGGCCAGCAGCAGCGCGTCGCCATCGGCTCCGTCCTCACCTCCCACCCCCGGATCCTGGTCCTGGACGAGCCCACCTCCGCACTGGACCCCACGGCCGCCGAGGAGGTCCTGGCCGCCGTCACCCGCCTCGTCCACGACCTCGGCGTCACCGTCCTGCTCGCCGAGCACCGCCTGGAGCGCGTCGTCCAGTACGCGGACCGCGTCATCCACCTGCCCGGCAACGGCCGCGTCGTCTCCGGCACACCCGCCGAGGTCTTCCGTACCTCCTCCATCGCCCCGCCCATCGTCGAACTGGGCCGCGCGGCGCACTGGACCCCGCTGCCGCTCTCGATCCGCGACGCCCGCCGGGCCGCGGCCCCCCTGCGGACCCGGCTGGCCGGCACCGTTCCCCCGCCGGTCCGCCCTGCCCCGGCGGCGGACCGGCCGGAACTCCTCGCCGCGCGCGGCATCACCGTGACCTACCACGGCGTGCCAGCCGTCCGCGAGGTCGACCTGACCCTGCACGGCGGTGAGATCACCGCCCTCATGGGCCGAAACGGCTCCGGCAAGTCCTCCCTCCTGTGGGCGCTCCAGGGCTCCGGACCGCGCAGGGCCGGCTCGGTGGCCGTCGTCACTCCCGACGACCCGAAGCCGCTCGACCCGCGGAAGCTGTCGGCCGCCGACGCCCGGCGGCTGGTCGGACTGGTCCCCCAGACCCCCACCGACCTCCTCTACCTGGAGTCCGTCGAACAGGAACTCGACCAGGCCGACACCGAGTCCGGAGTCACCGCCGACGGGATCCGGTCCCGCACCATCCTGGACCGGCTCGCACCCGGCATCCCCGGCTCCACCCACCCCCGCGACCTGTCCGAGGGCCAGAAGCTCGCCCTCGTCCTCGCGATCCAGCTGACCGCCGCCCCCCGCCTGCTGCTCCTGGACGAGCCCACGCGCGGCCTCGACTACCAAGCCAAGAGCGAGCTGATCCACATCGTCGACGCCCTCGCCGCCGAGGGCCGGGCCGTCGTGATCTCCACCCACGACGTCGAGTTCGTCGCCCGCGCCGCCGACCGCGTCGTCGTCATGGCGGAGGGCGACGTCGTCGCCGACGGTCCCACCACCGAGGTCATCGTCGCCTCCCCGGTCTTCGCCCCCCAGACCGCGAAGATCCTCGCCCCGCTCCCCTACCTCACGGTCGCCCAGGCGGCCGCCACCCTCACCGACCACGGGACGGACCCGGCCTCATGACCACACGCGCCCCAGCCGTCCGGATCAACGCGCGGGCCGGAGCGGTCATCGCCATGGCGGCCTTCCTCGGCACCGTCGCCTTCTTCTGGCCCTTCCTCGTCGCCCCGGGGAAGTTCGGCTCGAACTATGCCCCGCCGCTGATCTTCGGCGTCCTGCTCGTCATCGTCCTGTGCGTCGTGATCTCCGAGATCGCCGAGGGCGGCATCAACTCCAAGGCCCTGGCCATGCTGGGCGTCCTGTCGGCCGTCAACGCGGCCATCCGCCCCCTGGGCGCGGGCACGGCCGGGATCGAGACCGTCTTCTTCATCCTCGTGCTGGCCGGCCGGGTCTACGGCCCGGGCTTCGGTTTCACCCTGGGCTGCACCTCCCTCTTCGCCTCCGCCCTCATCACGGGTGGAGTCGGGCCCTGGATGCCGTACCAGATGTTCGGCTGCGCCTTCGTCGGCATGCTCGCCGGCTTCCTCCCGAAGGCCTCCGGCCGCAAGGAGGTCGCGATGCTCGCCGTCTACGGATCCGTCTCCGGCTACCTCTTCGGCTTCCTCCTCAACCTCTCCTTCTGGCCCTTCTCCCTCGACCCCAACAGCTCCATCGCCTACCTGCCCGGCCTTCCCTTCACCGAGCAGTTCCACCGCTACCTCGCCTTCGACCTGGCCACCTCCCTCGGCTGGGACACGGGGCGGGCCGTCACCAACTTCGTCTGCATCTGCCTGGCCGGCCCCGCCGTCCTCACCGTCTTCCGCCGCGCCGCCCGCAAGGCCCGCTTCCAGGCCCCGATCCGCTTCAGGCCCGGCACGGTCCAGGCTGACCGGTGAGCGGCAGGGCCCGCCGCCGACTTCGACGGCGGGCCGTACCCGTCGGTGCAGCCACCGCGCGGCGTGCGGTCAGAACCGGATCCCGGATCAGGCGTGCCTGTCCGAAGCCTGTCGGGCGGGCTGGACCGACCAGCTCGGCGGCTCGTCGCCGCCCGAGGCTTCGTCGCGCTCCGCGTCGGCGAACGTCGCATGGACCTTGTCCGGCGCGTGGTGGACCGGCGCGTACACGGCGTAGAGCTGCAGGGGCTCGTCACCGATGTTGGTGACGTTGTGCCAGGTGCCGGCGGGCACGAAGACCGCCCAGCCGTCCTCGACCTCCCGGTCGAAGTCGAGCCGGTCCTCCGCGCTGCCCATCTGGACGCGTCCCCGGCCCGCGTCGAGCCGCAGGAACTGGTCGGTCTCCGGGTGTGCCTCCAGGCCGATGTCCTCGCCCACCGGGATCGACATGAGGGTCAGCTGGAGGTACTTCCCGGACCAGGCGACCGAGCGGTAGTCGGTGTTCTCGACCGTCGCCTTCTCCAGGTCGAAGCTCTGGGGTTCCGGCCCGATGTCCTTGATGGTCATGCTTCTCTCCCGGTCGATGGAGGTGGTACGGGTTCGGGCGCAGATTCTGCGCCGGAACCAACCCTCCCAGATCCACGGGGGTGTTGTGACCGGACGCCAGTGACACGCGAGCCGGCCGCTACGGAGGCCAGGGGCACCTGTCCCTCCAGCCCCTCCAGGCGGCGGGCTCCCCCGCGCTGCCGGTGACGGTCGCGACGCGAGCCGCTGCCGAACGTCAGCTCACGGTCACCCGTAGTCCTCGACCAGTTCCGCGATGAGCGCGAGCAGGGCGTCGGCCCGGTGGCGGTCATCGCGCTGTTCCCGCAGGGCCTGGTCGAGCGCCCGGAGTCCGGCCAGGGCGACGGGGTTCCGGTCCCTCACCTCGTCGAGCAGCGGCGTGGTGACCAGGTCCAGGCACCGGGTGAACAGGAGCCGGGTGGCCGCGGCGGGAGGAGCCGGGTCCGGGGCGGTGAAACCGCTGGTCAGGTAGCGCACGGGATCCGTGAGGCTCCAGCCGGCGTAGGCGCCCTGCTGGACGAGGAGCGCGACGCCGGGTGCGATGCCGATCCGGGCCTCCAGCGGCTCGTCGAGGACATCGAGGTCGCGCAGGCAGGTCAGCACGGTGTCCCCCGGAGCACGGCACAGCTCCGTCGCCACCTCCAGGCGGAAGTCCCGGGCCTCGTCCGCGCGGAGACCGCCCGGACGGACGGCGGGTGCGGCAGGAACACGGGCGCTGTCCTCGGCATCCGCGGCCGCACCGGGGAGCTGGAACTCGGCACCGACCAGTTCCCGGCCGGCGGGATCGAAACGGAAGTCATCGGGCGTGTCCCACAACCAGTCCTGACTGCCGAAGGTGTCGAGCTGGAACCGCTCGCGCTGATTCACATCCGTGTACGACGCGATGCGCACGCGGAAGTCCCGGAACACGAAACGTGGTGCGATGGACAGGGGTTCGCCCGTCACGGTCGCGGTCCAGCCGCCGTCGATGTCGAGCCTCATCGTGATTGCCGCCTCATCGGATCTGTACGGCCGGTGCCATGTAGCCATTCTTCGCGGGAATCCTGCCCTCCGCGACATCGGGGTGCCTAATCGGCGCACCGCGATCGGTGGGCAAGCCGTTCGCGCAGGCACTGAGCCACGGGTTCGCGACTGCCGAGCGTCTCCACGACGCCCTGCGCTACGCGGACTTGGTGGTGTGTGCCACGGGCGCGGGGGTGCTGGCCCACGAGGACTTCGCGGTCCTGCGCGATGGCGCCTACGTATCGTCGGTCACCAGCGCCGAGGACGAGCTCAGCCTCGGCCGCCTTCCCGCCACGCACACCCTTGCGCCGTCCGGGGCGCACGTCACCCGATACACGTCCCCCGAAGGCCGCTCGTTCCACCTGTGCAACGACGGCAACGCCGTCAATTTCCTCCACGGGGCGACGGTGGGCCCGTTCATCCTCCTCGTCCAGGCGGAGATCCTCGCGGCGCTGGCGGCCCTCTCCCGCGGCGACCTCTCGCCGGGGCTCCACGAGCTCTCCCACCGTGAGTGCGAGGCCGTCGCCGCGCTGTGGCTGTCGCACTTCAACACCTGACGGCGCCGGCCGTCATTCCCCCTTCCGGTCCTCTCCCTCGATCGCCCCGTGCGCAAGAAAGGCTGCATCCATGGCTGTCCACGCCGCGCAGATGCGCAGTGCGCTGTCCGGATTCCTCGTCCGCCACCCCGAGGACGCGGTTCGGCTGAGTGCCGTCAGCGCGGCTCTGGCCGAAGCGGGCGACGCCGTGGCCTCGCGTGCGGAGTTCCGCGGGCACGCGACCGCGGGGGCCGTCCTGCTCGGCCGCGACGACCGCGTCCTGCAGATCCGCCATCGCGCACTCGACACCTGGCTGCTACCCGGCGGGCACCTCGAGCAGGGGGATGACGATCTCCAGCGTGCCGCCCTGCGCGAACTGTGCGAGGAGACCGGCGTCGACGCCGCCACCATCGGCCTGGCCGACACCGCCCTCCTCGACATCGACGTCCACACCATTCCCCCGAACCCCGCGAAGGGCGAACCCGCCCACCCCCACTTCGGCTTCCGCTACCTCTTCCGCCTGCGGACCCCCGACCCCGTCACCCGGCTGCAAACGGACGAGGTGAGCGCCGTCCGCTGGGTCCCCGATTTTTCCGCCGGGCTCGCCTGCCCCCGGTTCGGCAGCCGCCTGCGGCGGGCGCCGGCCCGCCCCGCCATGCGAACGGCGCAGGCCCGCCCGTGACCGACATGCCGCCCGGTACGCCCGGCACCGCGCCCCACCCCGGCCCGGCCGTCCTGTTCGACCTCGACGGCGTACTCCTCGACAGCCGCGCCGCCATGCGCCACGCGGTACTCGGTACGGCCACCTCCGTACTGGGCCACAGGATCACCGACGACGACCTCCCTCCCGACAGCGACCACCTCCCGCACGACCGGCTCCTCGGCCGGCTGGGCGTCACGGACCCCGCCATCGTCTTCGGACCGGCCTGGGAGGCGGCACTGGCCGTCGCGGCACGGGGCACCGGCACCACCGCCTTCCCTGACGCCGAGCACGTCCTTCGCCGGATCAAGGCCGCAGGCGCCGTCATCGGGGTCGTGACCCTCCAGCCACGGCACAGGCTGGCCTGGCTGCTGCCGCCCGGACTCCACGAGCTGTTCGACACCGTCGTCGGCTGGGGCGACGCCGAGCCCAAGCCGTCCGGCGCCGGTATCACCCTGGCCCTCGAACGCCTCGGCGTCCCCGCCTCCAACGCCTGCTTCATCGGCGACACCCCCACCGACATCCAGGCCGCCCGGGCCGCTGGAGTCCTAGCGGCCGGCGCCGCGTGGGGCTACACCGGCCCGCCCCTCGCCCACCACGCCCCCGACCTCCTCCTCCACCACCTCACCCACGCCCCCAGTCCTGCGCCACCTCGCCCTTCCGGGCCCGCGCATGTGCTACGCAGAGCACCCGCAGGACTGATGAGACAGGGCGCGCCGCCCAACAGGTCGAGGGCCGTGCACAGCCCTCAACCTGGCCGCGGTCCCGGAGGTAGCGGTCCGCTTCGCTACCCCACAATCGAACATCGAGGTAACGCTCCGCGACGAGTCCCCAAGACTGGTGCCAGAACCCGAAATCCGGGGTCAAGGCCCGCCGACGCTCAAGCGTCTCACCGCCCGCTGCCCCTCGGCAGCCGCACAGCACTGCCGGCGTAAGGTCGCACGACCCACGCTGGGACGAGGTCGCCGAGGGGCAGCAGTCTGCGGCTCCGGACCGGATTCCCATGTGCGCGCCCCTTCCACCAAAGGCGTCGCCCTCAACGCTGCGTAACCAGCACCTAACCAGCAAGGGAGTCAGCGCCGGCCCTCCAAAACAGGCGGAATTCTGCAAATCCGGCGCGGCATGGAGGGATTAATTCCGGGGGTAGAAATGAGCCGGCGGCGGTCATGATGGGACTCGATTGTGATGGCCCGCCCCACATATGCCCCTCACCTGGGGACTTCTACATTGTGGCCACAGCCGACGTCCCCGCAAACCTTCTGGAAGTGGTACACATCGTCTGCCCCGCAGCGAGCAGACCAGTCCGTCCGGCCTACGCAGGATCGTTGCCGCCAGCCTCATCGGACCACCATCGAGTGGTACGACAACTCATCCGGTCGAGGCTATGACCTGTAGGTTTCCCCTCACTGAGGCGCGGAAGTCAGCACCGAACCAGCACCGGAACATCCCGTGCTGGTTAGGCAGGAGCAGCAGGCTGAACCGGAACGGGGTGGAAGGCCGCCTACAGGCAGCAAGAAGGTCACTCAGCGTAGCGCACTGCCCCGGCCCCCGACCCTGAACTCTCGACCGTCCCGGGGCTGATGCGCTCCGCCAGCCTCGTGTGTCCATACCGGGAAGTCCGGGTCGACTACCCCAGAGCCCGATCGAACAGGCCACCCTCGACCCTCCCCACAGAGGCAGGGTCCACGTGCCGCGCCCTGCAGGACGCCTTCGCTCTTCGAACGATCCCTGTCCTCTCGAGCACGGCATTCCAGCCCGGCACTCGAAGTTGAACGGGCCATCCCCGCGGGCGCGGGGCCGACACCGTGCGGACGTTGTGGGGCAGGATCCACAACGGACCATTCCCGCAGGCGCGGGGGCGACGGATGTGGCCGGGGGTGCAGGGGGCGGAGCCCCGGACCATCCCCGCAGCCGCGGAGTCGACACGCGCCCCTCCCAGAACCCCCGGGAGGAGGCCGGACCATCCCCGCGGGCGCGGGGTCGACAGGGCGCCGGCGACACGTGGGGCATCCTCGCGAGGACCATCCCCGCGGGCGCGGGGTCGACGCGCCTTCCTTCGGGGACTTGGCGTCCCGCCGCGGACCATCCCCGCAGGCGCGGGGTCGACCGCAGACCGGAGTCGTCGACCTTGCCCTTGACCGGACCATCCCCGCGGGCGCGGGGGCGACATCCCGATCACGAGACGGAGCTCCATCATGCCCGGACCATCCCCGCGGGCGCGGGGTCGACTGTCACACGGGCGTGTGACACGGGTGGCTGGGCGGACCATCCCCGCGGGCGCGGGGTCGACCCGATCTCTGCCTGCGCACCGCCCGGTATCGGCGGACCATCCCCGCGGGCGCGGGGTCGACGAACGCGGCCATCAGGGCGTCGCGCAGGGTGCCGGACCATCCCCGCGGGCGCGGGGTCGACATCACCTCCGGAGCGTGACCCGCCGTGGCGCTCGGACCATCCCCGCGGGCACGGGGTCGACTCGTCCTCGGCCTGGGTGGTCATGTGGCGGGCCGGACCATCCCCGCGGGCGCGGGGTCGACTTTGCCCTGGTAGGCATAGGAATGCCCGGAGACGGACCATCCCCGCGGGCGCGGGGTCGACCGAGCCCTCCGGGATGCCCCAGGCCTCCATCTCGGACCATCCCCGCGGGCGCGGGGTCGACCCGGAGAGCATCAGGGCGCTGATGTCGGTGGCCGGACCATCCCCGCGGGCGCGGGGTCGACCGGGGTGCGGCTCTGCTCGGGCTCGGGCGCGGCGGACCATCCCCGCGGGCGCCGGGTCGACGCGAAGGCCCCCGGCGCCGGCCTCGACAAGCACGGACCATCCCCGCGGGCGCGGGGTCGACGCCCTCTTACGGCTCACCGTGACCGCCCTGATGGGACCATCCCCGCGGGCGCGGGGTCGACTGCCCGGTCACATCGTGACCGAGGGGCACACCCGGACCATCCCCGCGGGCGCGGGGTCGACCGCAGGATCCCCCGGGACTCCATCGCGCGGCACGGACCATCCTTGGCGGGCGCGGGGTCGACGGCTCACCTCATCTCATGATCAGCATCGTGGACGGACCATCCCCGCGGGCGCGGGGTCGACCGGCCTCGGAGCGTCCGCGCGCGGTGTTCCCGCGGACCATCCCCGCGGGCGCGGGGTCGACTCCCGACGGCCTGCGAAAGCCGCCGGAACCGGGGGACCATCCCCGCGGGCGCGGGGTCGACGGGATCATCGTGTACGGGGCGGTGCGGCCTTCCGGACCATCCCCGCGGGCGCGGGGTCGACGAACTGGCGCCGAAAGCCGGTTCAACGACGTGCGGACCATCCCCGCGGGCGCGGGGTCGACCACCACTTCGGCCCTGTCCGGCGCCGAAGCTCCGGACCATCCCCGCGGGCGCGGGGTCGACGCCGGCCTTGTGGGAGAGCGCGCCCTGGTGGACGGACCATCCCCGCGGGCGCGGGGTCGACCTGACGTCCGGGCTCGGCGGCCTCTCTCGCTCCGGACCATCCCCGCGGGCGCGGGGTCGACAGCAGCGCGCGTACCGCGATGACGGGGTCCTCGGGACCATCCCCGCGGGCGCGGGGTCGACGCGCTGCCAGCCGGCAAAGGCCCGGCTGAGGAGGGACCATCCCCGCGGGCGCGGGGTCGACAGGAGCCCGTCCGTGACGTTCGCGTGCAACGGCGGACCATCCCCGCGGGCGCGGGGTCGACCGCTCATGCGGGACCAGCACCTCACGCACCGACGGACCATCCCCGCGGGCGCGGGGTCGACATCCAGATACGGCGCTTCGGAATCGCTGCTTGAGGACCATCCCCGCGGGCGCGGGGTCGACGGCCCCCACGGACCCTGGGACGACCAGATCGCCGGACCATCCCCGCGGGCGCGGGGTCGACCCCTTCCCGCCGCCGCCCTTCCCGCCGCCGCCCGGACCATCCCCGCGGGCGCGGGGTCGACCGAGTGACGGAGCCGGAGAAGGAGCAGCTGCCGGGACCATCCCCGCGGGCGCGGGGTCGACGCGGACCCCGCGTGATAGATCACCTGCCGGTGCGGACCATCCCCGCGGGCGCGGGGTCGACCCAGTCCATGGCCATGATCGTTTTGTCCGCCGGGGACCATCCCCGCGGGCGCGGGGTCGACGCGCCGGACGAGGTCTTCAACGGCATGAACGACGGACCATCCCCGCGGGCGCGGGGTCGACGCGGGAACCGCGCCCCCCAGACGGGCCACCCTCGGACCATCCCCGCGGGCGCGGGGTCGACCAATTCCTCCGAGAAATCCGAAGCGTAATCCTCGGACCATCCCCGCGGGCGCGGGGTCGACACTTTCTCACCTGGGAGTTTATAAGCGCAGGCGGGCGTTTTCGTTTAGTTGCTGTTGAGGACGGGCGGAAAGGATCAGCCCATCGAAGTCGACGGGCTGCCAGCGGTCGCGGCCTGCGGTCCGGACGGCCCAGCCCTGTTCGTTGACGGCGGGTTCGATGAGGATGGCCTGGCCGTCGCCGATTCTGGTGGCCAGGAGTTCCCAAAGGCGGTCGCGAATGCGGCGGCTGGGGTTGCCGACGAATACGCCTGCGCTGGTTTCGACCATCCAGCGCGTGAGGTGTCCGCGGAGGCCTTCTGGGGCGGCGACGAGGATGATGACGGTCATGGAGTCGGCTCGGCCTCGTTGATTTCGGGTCCGATGACCGCGATGTGGTTGTCGGTCATTCCGTGCGCCGAGAGATCGGCGTGGCTGGAGTAGTTGGTGCCACCTGGCACAGCGCCAAGGCGCTCGTCCCACAGGAGGTTTGCTTCAGGATCTTCGAAGTCTGTCCCGTCAGGGGTGAGGAGGTTCTTGATGTCAGTGACGATGCGGCCGAGGAGCCTGTCGCGGGCGATGAGGTCACGGAGGCCGAGTCGAGCATCGCGTTCTTCTGTGAGGCCTTGCGCGGCAAGGTCGAAGGCTAGCGGGATGGTGTATTCGGCCTTGTAGAGGTCTGCGATGTCCAGGACGAAGGATGTGGCTTTGCCGGTGTGGACGAAGCCGAGTCCCGGGCTCGCGCCGAGTCCGATGATGACCGCGTGGCAGATGCCGTATAGAGCGGCGTTGGCTGCCGATAGAAGCCGGTTCAGGTCGTCGCCGGCCGCGAAGGCGTCGCCGGCCTTGTAGACACGGCCGTTCCAGGTGACGCCCGTGCGGGCTGCCTGGGCGCGGTAGAACTTGCGGACGCGGGTGCCTTCGCGGCCGCGGAGTTGCTGCATGGTGAGGTTGGAGACGTCCTCGCCCGGGAAGCGCATGGCGTACATGGTCCGGGCGACCGCGAGGCGCTCCTTGGGACGGGTGACGAGCCAGGCCTGGCGGTGGAGGAGCCCGGCGCCCCGGCTGGGGCCCAGGCCGGCCGCGTACATGCGGACGCCCTGCTCGCCTACCCAGCACACGGTGGTGCCGGAGTCGGCGAGCAGGCGGATGGCCCCGTGGGTGACGCGTGTGCCGGGGCCGAGGAGCATGACGGCCACCATCGCTGCGGGGACTCGGACTGTTTGCCACTTGTTGATGATGACGACGGCGTTTTCGTCACGGTCCAGGTGGCTGCGCTCCACGTAAACGCTGGAGACGCGGTCGACGAGGCGGTGCAGGTCCTGGGGGTCGGCCTTCCACCAAATGTCGGTCACTGGTCGTCAGTGCCCTTCAGGTAGTGGGGCGAGGGTGAGCAGTCCGCATCCGTAGGCCTTGTTGGGGCCGATACCGGCCAGGAGATACTCGGTGAGCAGGACGGGGTCGGTGATGCGCAGGCGTCCTTCGAAGGTGACGGCGTTCATGACGACCTGGGCTTCCTTCGTCTTGGCTGGTCCTTTGCCGAAGGAGCGGCGTTGGCGGGTGGTGATGCGGATGTCGC
The DNA here is from genome assembly GCF_056434525.1 of Streptomyces sp. NPDC044002. Taxonomy (NCBI): domain Bacteria; kingdom Bacillati; phylum Actinomycetota; class Actinomycetes; order Kitasatosporales; family Streptomycetaceae; genus Streptomyces; species Streptomyces sp. NPDC044002. The sequence continues at coordinate 3,339 of NZ_JBWKEZ010000010.1, read as the reverse complement.
GTGGGGGCTCGTCGTCGGTGTTGCGGGTTCCGTCCAGGTGCGGGGCTGTGGGGACCTCGAAGCCCCACCGTGCGGTGCGGGTGAGGAACCAGTCGAGCTGGGCTGCGGCAGTGCGGTGTCCCAGACGGAAGCCGCGCCGTCGGCCGCCTGCGTCGATGCGTGTCTGTTGTGACGTGGTGGGTTTGTCGGGCCGGGTGGTGTTCTGGACGGGGTTGGCGGTGAGGCGGAAGGCGAAGCTGCGTCCCGGTGCCAGCTGCTGCAGGAGCGGGGTGTAGTCGCGTACCGCGCAGTGCTCGCCGTCGGCACCGGGCCATCCGGCCTGTTCCACGAGATGGGTCCAGTCCGGCTTGTCGGTGGTGAGGACGAAGAGGTGGGGGCGGTGGGGATTGTCCGGGTCAAGCCTCCACAGGGTCCGCGCCTGTTCGGGCAGACCGGGGAGGCCGCCTTGGACTGCGGCGTGCATGGCACGCGGGCTGGCGAGGAGATTTCGGCTTTCCGCACGCAGGGGGTTGATGCGAATACGGGAGAGGTAGGGCATGTCAGTCACCAGCCCAGGAGGGCGAAGGGGTCGTGGCCGCCGTTGTTCCGGGGGCGTGTGGTGTCAGGTGTGAGGCCGGTGGGGGCCTGGAGGTAGGTGTGCCGGGTGCGGCGGGTCGTGAAGGCTCGGCCCTTGGGGGTGAAGGACAGGGGGACGTCGTCGCGGACTTCGTCTCCTGCCGGGTCGTCGAGGGTGGCGGGCAAGTCGATGTGGGCTGCGTCGCCGTTCTGGCGACCCCAGCGCTTGCGTACAGCGGGGGCGGCTTGCCAGGGCTCCGCGCGCAGCGCGTCTTCGAGTGATCCGGTGCGCTGTCCCAGGGACAGGGGTTGTGCGGGTGCGCAGGAGCGGCGGCCCAGGGCAAGAGGGAAGGCGGGGTGATGTACGGCGTGTTCGAGGGTGGTGATGAGCCCTTCGGGTCCTTCGACGGCCGCGAGGAAAACGGCGTCCTGTAGGTAGAACCGCTGGGTGATGTGTGTGTGCTTGGCGGGTGAGGTGGGCTTCTGCTGGCCCTTGGCGGTTACGGCGGCGGAGAGGAGTGGCTGACCGCGGTAGTCGCTCACAGTGTGGTAGTCGCGCAGGATGCTGCCCGGCTGGTCGATGCGGACACCCAGTGCGAGCTCGGCCAGGTCGTCCAGCGGCGCGTGGCGCGAGCGGCCGGCGGCTGCGGCGAGGAGGCCTACGATCCCGGATTTGGTGGGCTCGGGTCGGGTCTCGCGCCGGTTGAAGGCGCTGCGGTCTCCCCATGACTGAAGTGGTCCGGCAAGCCGGAGCAGGAGGACGGAGCTTCGTGCGGCGGCGGTCACGCCTGGGCTCCCAGGGCAGTGGTGATTCGGGCGCGCAGGGTCGTGCGCAGGTCCGCGAAGGTGACGGGCTCACCGAAGGCCTGGGTCAGGGTCTCGGCGGTGTCCTTCGTGCGGGGCTCACTGGTGGTGAAGGTGTGGCTGGCGGCGTTGTAGAGGGGTGTGTCACCCCACACCTGGGTGGCGGTGATGTGTTCCTCGGCAAGTCGGCGGGCGGAGTTCGCCTGGATGCCGGGCTCCGCCGGGACGGGCTCTTCGAAGGCGGAGACCAGGTTGACCGGCTGGTCGGCACGTACGACTACTGCCACTAGGCTGGGTCGGGTTCGGTGAGCGAAGGAGTTCTGGTATCCGGTGGGAGCGGACAGGGCGAAGCTGTCGACGAACTGGTCGAGAGCATCGAGGGCGGCCTGGGTGTCTCCGCCGAGGTTGTCGGACAACTGGGCGAATCCGACGGTGGCGTAGCGGTAGAGGGTGGCGGAGTTGAAGCCGATGGTGCCGATCATTCCGGCCCCGGTCTCGTCCTTCTCGTTCTGGTCGTCGACGGCAGTGAAGTAGTCGAACTCGAGCTGCGTCTCGTGGGTGGAGAGCGCGTGGGCGACCTGTACGGCGGCGTCCACGTTGAGCTTGGGGATGTCGGCGACCATCCGGCCGAACAGAGCGACACCCACGGGGTGCCCGGTTGCGAAAGCCTCTGTGACGGGCAGTTCCTTGACGGCTTCGGTGAGTGCCTTCTCGTCCAGGGCTGTCAGATCGGCAGCGCGGCTCTTCACGAGATCGGCGACCGCGTCGAGCTGAGCGTTGCCGTAGAAGAGGAGGTATGCGGTGTCGCCGGCCTTCTTGCCCTGGCTGAGGCCGAGCTGGGCGAGCAGTGCGGCGGCAATCCGTCGGGCCGGGTCGTAATCCAGGCCGGTGTTGCCTGAAATCCGGGTGACGAGTTCGTTGGTGATCCGCTTGGTTCGCGTGGCACGTTCGGCCTCAATGGAATGGGAGTCGAAGTGCTGGCGGGATGCGCGCTTCCAGGCCTGGGAGGAGACGCGGGAGCGGCGTACTCCGCCGTAGATGGCTTCCTTGGGGTTTCCCTGGTCGTCCCGGTTGAGGTTGGCGGGCGGGACGGTCTGGATGACGTGGATGTCGATGAAGAGGCGTCGGTTCATGGGGTGGCTCCGAGTTGGGCGGTCGGCCTGCGGCCGGCACGCGTGTGGAGGGGAAGGCTCGGGATGCGTGAGGCTGAGACCGGGCTCGCTGTGGTCAGTGGCTGGTAGGCCTCGTCTGGCTCCAGGCGGAGTAGTCCAGGCCCCAGCGGCGGCGTACGCGGTTTCGGGACTCGGGCCGGTTCCAGTGGAGGATGTCGGAGGCGAGCCGGTTGTAGTCGAGGGGCTGCTTGATGTCCCTGAGCTGGGTGACCAAACCACGTAGCCGCAGTTGGAGTGCCGACGTCGATGTGGCGGAGAACGTCTGCTGAAAGCGGGCGTCAACTGCCGCCTCGCTGCTGCGGTCATGCCGTCGGAGTTCGAGCATGGCCTGGCCGAGGCCGACTTCGCCGCGATGCATCGGCCGGTCCTGGCTTTGCTGATGCAGCCCGTACAGTGCGAGCGCCATGTGTTCGGCCTCCTGAGCGGCCGAGACCTCACCGCGGCGTGCGGCGAAGTCGTCGACGGGACACGTGTAGAACGGGAACATCTCCAGCACCGTCCCGGCGGGGCGGCCCAGCCCCTTGCGCAGCACTGCGAGGTCTTCCCCGGGCGGGCGTTTCTCCGCTGCACTGCCGGTCTTCCGGCGCCAGGTGCCGTCCTCGGCGATGTACCGGTGCCAGATTCTCTGCTTCGTGTGGGCTTCGTCGGTCATGGTCGTGTCCAGACGTGATGAGGGCTCTGTGCCACAAGAGGGCATGCGGGGATGCCCTGGGCATTGGGGGGGGGGGGGCCCCCCCCCACCACGCCGGGGGGCTTTTTGGGGCTCCGAAAAAACGTTGGATTTCTTTTCCACCCCTCCCCACGCGGG